>NZ_JAJEQD010000005.1:0-127342 GCF_020687175.1 Veillonella fallax
GAGTGATTTACATAATTATGATCGCCTATTTACCAATCTTTGGGACTGAAATAGCAACACTTTTTGTCCTATAAGCCAAAAAAGAGGTGTCATCATTTGATGACACCTCTTTTTGAAAGTTTTGCAGTTTATTTATTTTGACAGAGTTTGAATATTTGGCAGATTTTAGTATAGAGATTTATATTTCATCCAATTTGTTTTGGCCATTTCTTTAAGTTCTGTACCACGGCCATCAAGGATTGCATTAATCAAGTATTTACTGAAGCCTTTTGCTTGTTGGTAAGCAATTTTTGGAGGCATAGCAAGTTCTTGTTTATCTACGTGAACATTGACGATAACAGGACCATTATGGTTAAGAGCCTCCATAATTTTTTCGTCTACTTCACTAGAATTTTGAATGCTCACACCTTTAATACCAGCCGCTTCTGCAAGTTTTCCAAAGTCTGGATTTACAAAGTCTGTAGCATAGTCTAGGTAGCCAGAAGCTTTCATTTCCATAGCGATGAAGCTAAGTTCCTCGTTGTTGAATACAAAGATTTTAACTGGCAAGTTAAGTTGTTTTAATGTTAACATTTCGCCCATCATCATTGTGAAACCACCATCACCGGAGAGGGAAATGACTTGGCGGTTTGGACATGCATTTTGAGCTCCAATAGCATGCATCATAGCATTAGCCATGGAGCCATGGTTATAGGAACCCAAGATGCGGCGTTTACCATTTGTTTTTAAGTGACGAGCAGTCCAAATAACTGGAGTACCTACGTCAAAGGTAAAGATAGCGTCTTCAGCAGCTAATTTATTCAAACGATTAACAAAATATTGTGGATGAATTGCAACACCATCTGGTTCAGATACAGCATAGCTATCTAGATCGCCTCTAAATTTAGTATATGCTTTACGTACAGTATCGATAAACTCAGTATCACTCCGTTGGCCTACAAGAGATAATAATTCTTTCAATGTGTCTTTTACAGTACCAATAATACCTTGTGTAAGAGGAACACGACGACCTAATGCACTAGGATCTCTATCAACTTGGATTACTTTTGCATTTTCCGGATAGAATGGACGGTAAGGGAAGTCTGTACCAAGCATAACGAGTGTGTCGCATTGTTCAATAGCACGATAACCAGATGTATAGCCTAATAGACCTGTCATACCTACATCATATGGATTATCCCATTCAACCCATTCTTTACCTCTGAAGGCATGTACTACAGGAGCTTGTAAGCGTTTTGCTAATTCTACGACCTCATCATGTGCACCTTCACAGCCTGCACCACAGAAGAGGGTAATTCGTTTGCCTGTTTCTAAATGAGCAGCCATTTCTTCGATATCATCGCGTTGTGGAACGATATGAGGTAAACGAGGTTGGTTCCATACAGGTAACTCGTCGATTTCCATTTCCATAACTGCTACGTCCCCAGGAAGGACGATAACAGCAACATCTTGGTTGCCAATAGCAGCATTCATAGCACGGAATAGAATTTCCGGCATTTGTTTTGGATTAGAAACGAGTTCACAGAAACAAGAACATTCTTTGAATAAGTTTTCTGGATGTGTTTCTTGGAAGTAATTTAAGCCTACTTCGGATTGCGGAATATGAGACGCAATAGCCAATACTGGAACACGATTGCGATGACAATCGAATAAACCGTTGATCAAGTGTAAATTACCAGGACCAGAACTACCAGCACATACAGTTAATTTATGAGTTAAGGCTGCTTCTGCACCTGCAGCAAAGGCTGCAGTTTCTTCATGTCGAACATGTTCAAAAGCAATCTTACCATTGCGGCGTAGACTATCGTTTACAGAGTTTAAACTATCACCAGTGATACCATAAATGCGTTCGATGCCCGCATTGGCTAAGACATCTATCAGTACATCAGAAATTCGTTTTTTTGCCATATTATCACCTATATTTAATAACTAATATCAATTAAGTATAATTGTAAAAACCATATATATTATATTAGACCTCTTTGTAGTGCAATTATGTGATAAATGTTACTATTTTATGTATACATAATTTATATATGTTTATATTGTTATGATTAATAAATTTTTAATCTATTATATATTGAACTATAATAATAGATATTTTATTCCTTCTTTAGTTTTAATAATATTTCTCAATACAAAACTCTTATTGTTGCATAACGTTAATAAAAGTGTTACTATTAATTCAGAAACAAAATAGATGAGTCTTTGGGGATAGGTGAAATTCCTTACCGGCGGTATAGTCCGCGAACCTTTTAGGTATGAATCGGTGTAATTCCGATACCGACAGTACAGTCTGGATGAGAAAAGACGAAGCACATTTGACGTGCGTATTTATGATTACCCAAGGACTATGTATATAGTCCTTTTTTTATTGAGGTGATATGGTGGATGACGTAGCATATATGAAACGCGCCATTGCACTGGCAAAATTAGCCACAGGTCACACCTCGCCAAATCCTTTGGTTGGTGCCGTAGTGGTTAAAGACAATACAATAATCGGTGAAGGTTATCATCATAAGGCTGGTACGGCTCATGCTGAGGTTCATGCCTTAAACCAAGCTGGTAATAATGCTAAAGGTGCTACTTTATATGTAACCTTAGAGCCATGCTCTCATTATGGTAAAACTCCACCTTGTGCGCTGCGTATTATCGAGGCTGGCATAGCTAAGGTCGTTGTAGGTAGTACAGATCCTAATCCACTAGTATCGGGAAAGGGTATGGATTTACTCCGTGAAGCAGGCATAGAGGTTGTTTGCCCCGTATGTAGTGAGGAATGTGCTGAACTAAATGAGCATTTCTTTACATATATACAGACAGGTAAACCTTTCGTAACTATTAAAAGTGCTATGTCCCTTGATGGTAAGATTGCCACTTTTACTGGTCAATCCCAATGGATTACGAATGAGTCCTCCCGACGAGATGGACATATACTACGTGCTACTCATGATGCCATGCTCGTTGGCATCGGTACAATTTTGGCAGATAATCCTCAATTAAACTGTCGTTTAACTGATACTGAATTATCAGAGACTTTATTAGATACAAGCATACTTGATGAAACGATTCATGTTCATCAGCCTGATGTAATCATCTTAGATAGTCTAGGTAGAACACCAACAACAAGTCGTATATTTGAAATAGATACTCGCAAGGTACATATATTTGTATCGAAAGGCTGTCCTAAAGAACGAATACAGGCGCTGGAACAAGTAGGGGCTCTTGTTACTGTTGTTGAATCAGTATCTACTCGTAAAAGTAAAAGTACAGATATCGTAATAGATATTAAAAAACTATCTATTGATGATATTCTTACGAAGTTGGGCGATTTTGGTTATACTTCATTATTAGTTGAAGGTGGCTCTGCCATTATAAGTTCATTTGTAGAAACATTGAACTTTGATAAGGTAGTTACTTATATTGGTAATACAATAATCGGTGGAACAGAGGCTACACCTGCTGTAGGTGGTCGTGGCTTTGAAAGTTTAGAATCTTCTCCACAGTTAACTTTTACAAAAACTAAAGTATTAGATAATAACATTCGTATCGAAGCGTATCGTGAAGGAAGGAGGGGCGCTTATGTTCACGGGAATCGTTGAAGAAATCGGCCGTGTAGAAAGCATTAAAAAGGGCCCTAAATCCTTAGCCATTACAATTCGGGGGGATAAGATTTTTAGCGATTTAAAAATCGGTGACTCCGTAGCTGTTAACGGTGTATGTTTGACAGCTACTACCATTGGTAATGGCGTATTTACAGCCGATGTAATGCCTGAATCAATTAAGATGACTACTTTCACAAATTTGAAAGTTCATCAACCACTCAATTTAGAGCGAGCTATGCTTGCTAACGGTAGATTTGGTGGTCATATTGTGGCAGGTCACGTAGATGGTACAGGCCGCATCATTAACCGGGAACAAACGGATAATGCCATTATCTTTACCATAGAGGCTCCAAAATCTGTTATGGATTATGTTATCTATAAGGGATCTATAACTATCGATGGTATTAGCCTCACTATTATGCGACGAACGGACAGCAGTTTTTCCGTATCGATCATTCCTCACACCTTGAGCGAAACCATTCTAGGTTCTGCCCATATTGGGACGGAGGTCAATTTAGAAACGGATATCGCTGGTCGATACATTCGTCATTTTATGAATCTTGGTAGTGAACCTACCAAAGAGAAACCTAAGAAATCTATGCAATCCCTCTTAGTAGAGAATGGATTTATATAAAGTAAGGAGCGTTCCTATGAGCGAACAATTACATTCAATTGAAGAGGTCTTACAAGACCTTAAAGCTGGTAAACCTGTTATTATCGTTGATGATGAAAGCCGTGAAAATGAAGGCGATCTTATCATTGCTGCAGAGTTTGCTACACAAGAAAATATTAACTTTATGGTTAAATATGCGCGCGGTATCGTATGTACACCAATGCGTCGTGAAGCCTTAGAAAAGCTTGGCATCCCTGCAATGGTTGCTAAAAATACAGACAATCATGAAACAGCTTTCACTGTTACTGTAGACCATGTAGATACTACAACAGGCGTATCTCCAGCAGAACGTGCGTATACAATTCAAAAATTATTAGATCCTAATGCTAAACCAGAAGACTTCCGTCGTCCTGGTCACGTATTCCCTCTAGTATATAAAGAGGGTGGCGTATTAGTTCGCCAAGGCCATACAGAAGCATCTATCGACCTTTGTCGCTTAGCAGGCTTACAAGAGGCTGCTGTTATTTGTGAAATCACAAAAGACGATGGCGATATGGCTCGTTTGCCAGATCTATTACAATTTGCTAAAGAACATAATCTTAAAATTGCATCTGTAGCAGAACTTATTGAGTATCGTAAACAACATGAAGATATGGTAGAACTCGGTGCTTGTTCTAAACTACCTACTAAATTTGGTGACTTTAATATTTTTGTATTTAAAAATGATTTAGATCATAAAGAACATTTAGCTATCGTTAAAGGTAATGTACAAAACTGTGACGATGTTCTTGTACGTATTCACTCTGAATGTTTAACAGGTGATGTATTCGGTTCTAAACGTTGTGATTGTGGTGAGCAATTAGATCATGCGTTACGTGCCATCGAAAAAGAAGGCAAAGGCGTTGTAGTATATATGCGCCAAGAAGGCCGTGGCATTGGTTTAACAAATAAAATTAAAGCCTATGCTTTACAAGAGCAAGGTTTAGATACTGTAGAGGCTAATGAACAATTAGGTTTCCCTGCAGATATGCGCGAATATTCCTTAGCAGCTCAAATTATTCGTTTCTTAGGTATTAAGAGTATTCGCTTGTTAACGAATAATCCTGAAAAACGCCATGGTTTAGAACATTGGGGTATCGATGTAACTAGCCGTGTACCGCTTATCATTGCAGCCAATAAATTCAATGCAGGCTACTTGAAAACAAAAGAAGAAAAAATGGGGCATATGTTAGAAGACTAATCATTTAGTTTTATTTAACAAATTATTCGGACATAAGAATTTCCTTTAATGGAATATAGGAGGTCAACATAATGAAGGTTCAAGAAGGTAACTTATTAGGTTCTGGTAAAAAATTTGCTATTATCGGCTCTCGTTTTAACGAGTTCATAACATCTAAATTAATTGGTGGCGCTGAAGATTGCTTATTGCGTCACGATGTAAAAGAAGAAGATATTACAGTAATCTGGGTTCCAGGCGCTTATGAAATTCCTTTAATTGCTAAAAAAGCAGCTACATCTGGTCGCTTCGATGCAGTTATTTGTGTTGGTGCTGTTATCCGCGGTGCTACAACTCATTATGACTATGTATGTAATGAAGTGGCAAAAGGTATTGCTCATGTTTCTTTGGAAACAGGTATTCCTGTTATGTTCGGTGTAGTAACAACTGAAAACATTGAACAAGCAATCGAACGTGCTGGTACTAAAGCTGGCAATAAGGGTTACGACTGTGCTATGGGCGCTATTGAAATGGTTAATCTTATCGATCAATTCTAATAATTACATAGTAAACACTCAGTATCTTATGATGCTGGGGGTTTTTATATTATCGAAAATATGTTCTTTTAACTTGAAGTTAGTGTAGACGAACATATATTCCCTATTATTGAAAAGTAATTCTATGACATGATATACTATAAAAGCACTATTATGTGTGTACGATTTATTAATTAGAAATAAGGAATGATAGAATGGATTATATAAAACGTTTTACGACTCGCGAAGGGGTTCGTATGTCTTTAGCGGTAACAACAGATACCGTTGAAACGGCTCGCGTACGTCACGATTTGTGGCCTGTAGCAACGGCTGCTTTAGGTCGTGCTATGACAGGAGCTATTTTATTGGCTGGAGACTTTAAAAACCATGAAAATGTAAGTCTTCGTATCAAAGGTGATGGTCCTCTAGGCGTTGTTCACGTAGATGCTTTTGCAGATAATACAGTTCGTGGATATGTGGATGAGCCACATGTAGATGTACCTTTAAAACGAGCTGGTAAGCTCGATGTAGGTGCTGCTGTAGGCCATAATGGTGAAGTCCAAGTAACTCGTTTTACACAATTAGCACAAGACTATACCTCCACAAGTCCTATTCAAAGTGGTGAAGTAGCAGAAGATTTGGCTTATTATTTATATGCTTCTGAGCAAGTACCTTCTACTATTAGCTTAGGTGTATTGGTAGATCCAGATTATCATACTGTTGTGGCAGGCGGTTTTATCGTACAAGCTTTACCAGATGCTACAGATGAAGCATTAGCCCAAGTCGAAAAGAATATTAATGAATTAGGCCCAATTACAGAATATTTAAAAGCAAATCCAGATGGTAAAGGTCTTATGGAACGCGTTCTTGATGGCTTAACTGTGAATGAAGTATATAATGAACCGATACATTTCCAATGTCGTTGTGGACGCGATCGCTTTGGTGCCGTACTCATGACATTAAGAGAAGAAGATAAAGAGGCTATTCTAGAAGATGAAGTAACAGAGCTTGTTTGTCACTATTGTAATGAAAAATATCATTTCACACGTGAAGAGTTACAAGATATGTTTGCTCCTAAAGGTCCAATTCAATAAAACTTTATAATATGTTGAAAAATACAGGCTACTAGGTTTTTCCTATAGCCTGTTTTTCTATTCTATGAGAAAATAAAAGATAGAGTGATTAATAATAGGAGGTCACAATGAGTGCAATTGGCGTAATTGGTGGTACTGGCGTTTATGATCCATCCATCTTTGAAAATATTCATGAAGAATCCTTAATGACACCATATGGTGAAATAGATTATGTACAAGGTACATACCATGGGAAAACGGTAATCTTTGTTGCTCGTCACGGCAAAGATCATACAATTCCTCCACATAAAATTAACTATCGTGCTAATATTTGGGGTCTAAAAAAATTAGGCGTTACATTTATTATCTCTACAACAGCTGTAGGTTCCTTAAATGAAAACTTCAAGCCTGGTCATTTCGTTTTGACAGATCAATTCTTAGATTTCACGAAGAACCGCATCACTACATTCTATGAAGGTGGTGACCGTCCAGTAGCACATCTGGATGTAACAAATCCTTACAGCCCTGAATTACGTGATATTCTTCAAAAGGTAGGTACTGAACAAGGCCTAACAATTCATAATGGCGGTACCTATGTTTGTACAGAAGGTCCTCGTTTTGAAACACCAGCAGAAATTAAAATGTTCCACATGCTCGGTGGTGATACAGTAGGTATGACAAATGTACCGGAAGTAAATTTAGCGAATGAAGCTGAAATGGCATATGCTACTATTTCTATGATTACAAACTATGCAGCAGGTATTTCTGAATCTGCTTTGACACATGGTGAAGTGGTAGAAATGATGGGCGACATGGCAGCTCAACTTAAATCTCTTATTTTAGGTGCTATTGATGCAATCGATGTAGATGCTCGTTATGACGCACATAATCGCATGCAAGAATATGGTGGTTTTAAACTATAATCCATTCATAATGAAATACAATAGTTCATCGAAGGAGAAGGTATGATTAATATTGAATGGCGTAAAGATACGCTGGTATTATTAGATCAAACTAAATTGCCTACTGAAATTACATTCGTTCACTGTACAGATTGGCGCCAAGTAGCCGAAGCTATTAAAATGCTTCGCGTCCGTGGCGCACCTGCTATTGGTGTAGCTGCTAGTTATGGTCTTATTCTAGCTGCTATGGAAGCAGGCCGTTTGGATGTTCCGTTTAGTGAACAACTTACAAGCTTATATGAATTTAGTGAGACTTTAAAGGAAACTCGTCCTACCGCAATCAACTTAGCTTGGGCCGTAGATCGTGTTATTTCTCTTGTAAAAGAGCATGTTGAAAGTATGTCCTCTATGAGTGAAGTAGTCGATCTCATTACAAAAGAGGCTATTATAATTCATGAAGAAGATGTATCTTTGAATCGCCGTATGGCAGAAGCAGGGGCCACATTATTTGAAGGACAAAAGAATATTCGTATTCTTACTCATTGTAATGCTGGTGCACTAGCTACAGGCGGTTTAGGAACAGCACTCGGTGTTGTCCGTAAATTACATGAAAATGGTCAGTTGGAACGCGTGTATGCTGATGAAACACGACCATTATTACAAGGTGCTCGTCTTACTGCCTTTGAACTGCATGAGGATGGTATTCCTGTTACTCTTGAGACTGATAATATGGCGGCCTATGCGATGCAACATGGACTCATTGATGCCGTTATCGTCGGTGCTGACCGCATCACTACAAAAGGGGATGTAGCCAATAAAATTGGTACCTATGGTGTAGCAGTACTAGCTAAATTCCATAACATTCCATTCTATGTAGCAGCGCCATATAGCACATTTGATTTTACCCTTGAAAATGGTGCTGATATTCCTATTGAGATGCGCGACGATTATGAAGTAACATCTCTACATGGTGTTCAAACAGCGCCTAATGGTATTGATGTGCTTAATCCAGCCTTTGATGTGACACCACATGAATTGGTAACTGCCATCATTACTGAAGAGGGTGTATTAAAACCGAACTATGAAGAATCTATTGATAAGCTACGTCAGATTGTAGAATCTAAGTAATCTAGTATTTGATATTGTAGATTTTCATTTTTGGTTTTTCGCATACATTATCTATATAATTAAGTATCTATACTAACTAAATTATGTAGTAACTATAAATCCAAGTGGATTAACCATATGTATTTTTTATCTAATCTACTTGTATGAGTAAAAGGAGATATTATGCAATCTTTAATTAAAGATATTAATTTAGCCGCAGAAGGCCGCAAGAAAATTGATTGGGTTTCCAACTTTATGCCTACATTAAATACATTGGGTGACCGCTTTGAAGCAGAACAAACTTTCAAAGGTCAAACAATTGTTGTAAGTGTTCACTTGGAAGCAAAAACAGCATACTTAGCTACTGTTTTAAAACGCGGTGGTGCCGATGTTATCGTAACTGGTTCCAACCCATTATCTACACAAGATGATGTAGCTGCAGGTCTTGTTGATATGGGCCTTACTGTATATGCTTGGTATGATTGTACGGAAGAGGAATACTTCCATTTCCTTAATAAGGCACTTGATCACAAACCACATATTATCATCGATGATGGTGGCGACTTGGTAAATTTGTTGCACACAACTCGCCAAGATGCAAAAGAACGCCTATTAGGTGGTAGTGAAGAAACTACTACAGGTGTACATCGTCTTTATGCATTAGAAAATGCAAAACAATTGACATTCCCTATGATTGCAGTTAATGATTCTTACTGTAAATATCTCTTTGATAACCGTTACGGTACAGGTCAATCTGTTTGGGATGGTATCATGCGTACTACAAACTTAACTGTAACAGGTAAAAATGTAGTTGTTGCTGGTTATGGCTGGTGCGGTAAAGGCGTTGCTATGCGTGCAAAAGGCCTTGGTGCTCATGTATATGTAACAGAAGTAGATCCAATTAAAGCTATTGAAGCTGTATTTGATGGCTTCAAAGTATTACCTATGATTGAAGCTGCTAAAGTAGGGGATATTTTCTGTACTGTTACAGGTTGCAAAGATGTAATTGTGAAAGAACATTATGAAGTAATGAAAGATAAAGCTATCTTATGTAATGCTGGTCACTTTGATTGTGAAGTTAACGTAGCTGATCTTACAGAACTTGCGATAAGTCATGAACGTGTTCGTCAAAACATCAAAGGCTATACTATGGCAGATGGTCGCAAACTTTACGTATTAGCTGAAGGTCGTCTTGTTAACCTTGCAGCTGGTGATGGTCATCCTGCAGAAATTATGGACTTATCCTTTGCTATGCAAGCCCTTGCAGCAGAACATATTTTACATAATGGTAAAGATATGGACCCTAAGGTATATGTATTGCCTCATGAATTAGATGCGGAAATTGCAAAACTTAAATTGAACTCCATGGGTTACGACTTAGATTCTTTAACACAAGAACAAATCGATTACCTAACAAAAGTAAATTAATTAACCAAATATAACCGAGCTATTTTAGCTCGGTTATACCTATGAGGAAGCTTATGTCTGATTTATTGATTACCAATGTAGACGTCTTAACTAATGAGGGCGTTCTCAAGAATCATGCCATTGAAATTGAAAATGGCTTTATTACAGCTATTGTAAAGAATAGTGAAGTAGAAAAGGCTAAAGAGTCTGCTAAGGATGTATTAGATGGAAAAGGCCAATTGGCTGCTCCAGGTCTTATTAATACACATACGCACATTGCAATGGGTTTATTTAGAAACTATGCAGATGATCTTGAGCTCATGGACTGGCTAGAAACGGCTATTTGGCCTACTGAGGCAAAGCTTAACGATGAATATGTACGGTATGGCACACAACTTGGCATCGCTGAAATGTTGCGTTCTGGTACAACAACCTTTAGCGATATGTATTTCTTTATGAATACTACTGCTGAGGTAGTAAAAGAAATTGGTATTCGCGCCGTACTATCTCGTGGCTTAGCAGGTGTATCCCCAACAGCAGATCAAGCATTAGTTGAAAATGCTGATTTATTCCGCACATGGAATGGCTTTGATAATGACCGTATCAAGGTATTACTTGGACCGCATGCACCATATACTTGTCCAGATGCGTACATGGAAAAGGTTATTGCCTTATCTCATGAACTAAATTGTGGCATTCATATGCACTTGTCCGAAACAAAAGGGGAAGTAGAGAATGTTATAAAAGCTACTGGTAAGACACCAATTGCTCATATGCATGATTTAGGGTTATTCTGGAATACTACATTAGCTGCACACTGTGTTCATGTAACAGACGAAGATATGGATATTATGGCAGAAAACAATGTAGCTGTTGCTCATAATCCACAATCTAACCTTAAATTAGCAAGTGGTATTGCACCAGTTCCTGAAATGATCGGTAAAGGTATTACTGTTGGTCTCGGTACAGACGGTTCTGCTTCTAATAATAATGCGGACATGCTCGAAGAAGTACGCCTTGCTGCTACCTTACACAAAGCACGTCTCTACGATCCTAAAGCCATTCCTGCACAAGCAGCATGGAATATGGGCACTGTAGAAGGTGCAAAAGCCTTAGGCTATACAGATCTTGGCGTTTTAGCAAAAGGCTATCGTGCAGATATCGTATTATATGACGTATCTGGTATGCATTGGATGCCTCGTTACAATGATTTAGCGGCACTTGTATACTCTGCTAACAGTTCTGATGTAAATACTACAATTGTAGGTGGTAAAGTTCTTATGAAAGATAAACAATTGCTTACTATTGATGAAGAAAAACTTCGTGCAGAAATCACTAAGGCTCAAGCGTATTTCAGCAACTAATATATTAGTAAAAAATTATAGCTGTAATTGATTAGCCTTTTCTTGTCTAGTGTAGTATTAGTTAGGTTTGTATTTATATAATATAAGTTTGTATGCGAGGTACTGCTATGCTAAAAAGAATACTTCAATACCTTTCACTTTGTATTGCCTTAGTTAGTTTGTTGATATTAGCTGGTTGTAGTAGTAATAGTGGGTCTTCTCAGTCTAAAGGACCTGAAGGAGAATGGATTGCTTACTCAGGCTATACCGTTCAAAATGTAGTGAGCGCTGTTGACACGCCTATTTTTACGATGAATCTTACCGCTCGAAATGATAGTAAGACGATTTATACTGCAAATATGAAAGCTTATAACTATCAATATACGACGCCTGAAAAGAGACCTGTTATTGAATCTACTCAAATGGTAGGGGATATAAAGGAAGCTCGTCTAAATTATATTACGGCACTTACACTTGTAATGAGTGCTAACGATATAGTAGGTAACGCAGATAGCTCAAATTCAAATACAATTAAGATGGATATTACTGGCATACCAAATACTGATCTTGTTTATGATTCAAAAACAGATACTATTAAATTTATGGATCAAACCTTTAAACGGGTAAGCGATACAAATAATTTACAAACCTTGGCCGATGCGTATAAGAAAGATCTCCAAATAGCTTCTAATAAATATTTAGAAGAGATTGGTAATGCAGCAAATCCTAAAACAAAATTTATAACAACCTATAAATTTGATGACTCTATCATTAAAGACAATAAGAAATAATAAATAATAAATAATAAATAAAAGAAAACCCACTCATAGTATGATATATTCCTATATTAGATACTTAATAAAGGAATATATCATTTGGAGTGGGTTTATTTTGTAATGTTTTACTTTGAATGCTATTTTATTACTTTCACCAAGAACATTGGTACAGGGATATAAAATTCATCTTCTTCGCTGTAAATACGAGTTCCTACTGTGGAGTCAATATTGACAGAGCTAGCACCTAATTTTGTGAGCACTTCTTTATCCCATTGAGGGCGTGTAAAGGATGAAATTTCAAGCATATGATAAATAGTATGGCACCGCTCTTTTAACTCACTGCTTACATGTTCATGGGCATGATGAACAGATTGTGGTAAGTCATGGTGATTGCGAGCATGTTCCGCATCATAATTGAGGATTAAACCGCCTGGACGAATGATGCGTAACCATTCAGCATAGGCTTTATCTGGATGTGGTAAGTTCCATGTTACATTGCGGGCTACAACGATATCAAAGGTATTGGAGTCAAAGCTGAGATTTTCAGCATCCATGACGGAGAAGGTAGCATCACAATCAAGGGATTCTGCTAGTTGATTTGCTTCGTCTATCATATTAGGCGTAATATCGATGCCGTGCACTGTATGTCCTAGTTGAGAGAGGATAATACTAAAGAAGCCTGCACCACAACCAATGTCTAGTATACGTAAAGAGCGATCAGAATCAAAGATATGACTCGTTAGTTCATCTCTCCATAATTTAAGTTTAGGGCTCTCTAATTCTTTAGCTCGTAAGGTTCCAAAATCGTGAGCTCGATCTGTCCAATAGGATGTAATAAATTCTTTATCATCCTTCATAGGATGGTTCTGTTCAAAAATATCGTTCATACGTTAGTTCTCCTCATATTCTATAGTCTTTATAGTACCATAAAATATGAATAAACTATACAGCAAAAATCACATTTATACTATAAAGACATAGGGATAGATATGTTATAATATTTTTATATTTTGTTTAATGAAAGGGCAGCGCTATGATATTACAAACTGGACAACGTACAGATATACCTGCCTTTTATGGACAATGGCTAATTAATCGCATTAATGAAGGTTTCGTAGATGTTCAAAATCCGTATAATCCATTACAAGTGACGCGTTATACGATTAATCATGAAGTAGTAGATGGTATTGCGTTTTGTACGAAAAATCCCTTGCCATTTATACCATTACTTAACGATATTAAAGATTACCGACAATATTGGCATATGACGATAACCCCTTATGGTCCAGATATCGAGCCCTATGTACCAAAAGCAGATTCTGTAATAGATGGATTTAAACAAATATCTACAAGACTGAATCCTCAATCCATGGTGTGGCGTTATGATCCTATTATTTTAACCCATAACTACACAATAGATTTTCATTTTGAAAGCTTTTATAACATGGCTAAGGCTCTCGAAGGATACACGGATACGGTAGTTGTAAGTTTTTTAGATATATTTGATAAGGTGGCCCAGAACTTCCCTGAAGGTTTTAGACCAAGTGTTGATGTACAACATAATATTATTAAGGAGCTTGTTTCTATTGCTCATTCTTGCAATATGGACCTTAAAACCTGTGGAGAAGGGGACGCATTTAAAGAATTAGGTGCTAATACGGAAGGTTGTTTAACCTTAGATTGTTATGAACGGGCTTGGAATGTTACGTTAAAAGCACCAAAACGAACCCCAGCGAGACCAGAATGTAATTGTTATTTACATGGTGATATAGGTGCCTATGATAGTTGTAGTCACTTCTGTCGCTATTGTTATGCCAATACAAATCAGGCGGCAGTCCGACACAATCGTTTGTTACATGATACAACTTCTAGTTTACTTATTGGACAGCTTCCAAAAACGGCAATTATTAAAGAAAGCATGGAAAAAAGCTGGATTATTGATACAAATTACAGGCAAGAAACTCTATTTTAGATGGAATTACGATGCTATATAACGCCTATTTCGTTGACGAATCATGTAAAATAGATAGCAAAGGGGGTTGTCAAAGGGACACCTCAGGAATATAAGAGGGTAGAACGACGATTGTTATGTTTATACTATGTTAAAGGAGGTGTCGTATGATAACATACAAAAGTGATTCTAAAGATTCATCCCTAGTATCTCGTGAAGACTCTATGCCAGTCCTTGCCATGTGCTACGATTTTGATAAGACCTTAACACCTGATGATATGCAGGCGCAAGGCTTTATTCAATCTGTTGGCTATGATGAGGAGCAAATTAAGCAGTTCTGGCAAGAATCTAATCAATTGGCTAAGAAAAATGATATGGATAATAACTTGGCCTATATGTATAAGATGATCCAAGAAGCCGTAGGTCGCTTTTATGTAACTAAAGAAAAGCTCATGGAATATGGGAATCAAGTAGAATTGTATGACGGTGTTCGCACTTGGTTTGAACGTATTCGAGAATATGGATTAGAACATGGGGTTCGCATTGAGCATTATATTATCTCTTCTGGATTGAAAGAGATGATAGAAGGCACTGAAATGGCGAAAGAGGGAGCTTTCACCAAAATCTATGCTAGTGCATTCATGTTCGATGATAAAGGCGTAGCTGTGTGGCCTGCGCAAGCAATTAACTATACGAATAAAACTCAGTTTTTATTCCGTATTCAAAAAGGAATTCTAGATATTAATGATACAGGCGTTAACGATTATGTGAAACCTGAGGACCAACGTGTACCATTCCGCAATATGATTTATATTGGAGATAGTGATACAGATATTCCTTGCATGAGCCTTGTTAATGCTAATGGAGGCCATTCCATAGGTGTGTATGATCCTATTAAAAAGGACAAAGATAAAGTATATAAAATGATGCGTCATCACCGTATACGCTATTATGCACCAGCAGACTATACAAATGGCTCCCAATTAGATACATTAGTTAAACAAATTATACGTAAAACAGCAGCATATGAAGTGTTAGAGGGCGAGTATATACATTGTAAACACGAAGCAGAGGAGTAATATGGAACAATCTAAATTGACAAGTGAATGGATTCAAACGTTTAACCGTTTAGGTTCTGAAGGTAAATTAAAACCTACTGTACCATATCATGATTTATTTAACCGTAAAGAGCTAAAAGGATTTCCTTTACATACATTGCCTATGTGGACTGTAACATTCCCAACAGGTCATATTACATGCTGTGATCCTTTGGTAACATTACCTAATAAACCAGATACGTATATTAGAACTGTAGAACCAGGTACGTATTTGTTAGAAACAAAAATTATTGAAATGGAGCCAAATGAGTATCGCTATGTGGCGAGCCGTGTTGTTTTTAGTGGCAATGAGCCTGTGAACTATGAATTGGCTTTAAAAGGTACGGAAGACTTAACAGATCTTGATGATGGTGAAAGCTACATCGGATTCCCTGTAGATTCTGGACTTGCTACTGTAGTTGATGCAGAAACTATCGAAACTTATAGAAAGTTCTATGATCAATGGCATACAAACTATCCTGACAAGAATATCTATGATGATTACTACAGTGATTTGTTCCAGTTAAATGCATTGGCATATCCACAATTCCAACGGTCTAAAGGGGATTGGATTAACTTTACAATTCCTGAAACTGAATTAACAGTACCTATGATTCAATCGGGATTTGGAGATGGTTTATATCCTGTATACTGGGCCTTTGATAAAGATGGTCAAATCTGCCAACTGATTATGGAATATATTGATTGCAGCGAAGCATATCAATAATATGATCTAGTGTAGTATGTAAAGATATAAACCTAATAAACTTAATATATACAAAAAAGACGCTTAGCATACTAAGCGTCTTTTATATATTATATTTAATTGTAAGGTCTAAACTCCGAAAATCCAGTTAACGAATACACGAAGGATACTAAGACCTACAATAATTTCAGCTAAGAATCTTAAGGAACCTTCCATACCATTACCTAAATGTTTTAAACTGCCAATTTTGGCTTTACTTACGATGTCACACCAGCACATATAATACCTCCGTGAGAGTTAATATGAGTAAATTACATAACTTATATGCTTATTTTACAACCTTATATCAAAAATTTCAATATGTATTTAAAATTAAATAATAATAATTCTACACATACATCTATAATAATAAAATTATAGTTACCATAAACCTACATAAAATAAGGAATCATAAGCATCTAGTTAGTTTGGTATATATTAAGGTTATGTAAGACTTATATAAATATAGATAGCTAAATGATGTTATATAAAAAGATAGTTGTATTAGATACAAAGCATTATTTAAGAGTTTATTTGTATATACACCTAAGGTTAATGATTAATAGGCTTAAAAAACATAGTTTAAACATTTACATATATTAAGTTTTATATAGTGAGATTAACTAGGTTACATAAATTAAATTAGAATTATAAGGTTAGATAAATTGAGTTAAATATTGTGTAATGGACTGGATTACATAATATGAAACGATAGAATCTGTTGATTGATTAATTTAAAGGCTTATTTGGGTTGAAATATAAATAAACTAGCTTATAGATATATAGGCTAGTTTTTTATTTGTTTTTAAATTACTTCCGATAACGATATATTATCGGAAGTAATTATGATAAGAAAATTGGGCCTAAATGGCCCAATCTCTTATGTTATCTAGTTTTTTAGCTATTTAAGTTTATTTGCGTTTAAATGTATATGGTTCGTATTCTACATCATTATGACGGTTAGTCCACCAGTTCCAACCAATTCTTGCAAGTTTCCAAGCAATGAAGCCTACGATGATTCCCAATACTAAGCCTGTTAATACATCTGTTGGATAATGCACAAATAGATATACTCTAGAAAATGCTACTACTAATGACCCAAGTAATGCTATAATTCCCAAATATCGCTTCTGAGGCGCTATTTGGCTCAAGCCTAGGTAAATGGTCATGGCTGACGCAAATGAACCAAAACTATGGCCTGACGGGAATGAATAACTACTTGCTTTTGGTAATGCAGACTCTAATGGTACTGTTACATTAGGAAAATCTACAAATGGTCTTAATCGAGCTACATGTGGTTTTAAACCTTGGTCACCGATGATAAATACAAATCCTAATGCAATTATTATCGCAACGCCTAATACACGATATTTTTTCTGTAACATCAATAATAAGGCAATTACAATCCATAAGGCACCGCTGCCAGTAATTTTTGAAATAAATGCCATAATAGGCGTTAAAAAACTATATACAAGGTGATCATGTACATAGAAGATCAAAGAGTGATCAAATTGTAAGATTGTGTCCATAGCTTCCTCTTCTATTTTATTAAATGATAATTATTGAGAATGGATGAATGTAGATTATATCCTCAATATTCTGTATGGGATTTCTATATACTTTATACTATGTATATATCACTTCTCATTTACATCCAAATAATAGCCTAAACTATTTATACTTCATGGTCAATAGTTTAGGCTATATTTAATAAAATCTTTAATTATGGTTTCTTTTCATCTGTTTTTTTAGTAGCACTTTCTGGTGGCATTGTTATAATCGTATCTACTGGATCATATACAGATTCAAAGGAATCAGTTTGTGTAACCCAATTACCATATGTTATGGTTCTATACGTATTCATTGTTAAGCCTACATGCCCCTCTTGTACTTCTTTTTCTTTTAAAGATGGATCTACGCGTGTAATTGTCTTATTTGGTATTTCACTACGATCACCAATTGAAATAGATACATTTTTAGGCTTGTCTTGAGCAGTACCTATAATATAGATGGTTAGTGTACCATGATTCATCACACTGAGAATATAAATGGATTGCTGGTATGGATTTCTAAACTTAAAGTCTAAATATCCCCATGCTACTGTAGCATCACGACCAGCTTGAATATATCCAACAGGTTCAAAGTGAGGTGTACGTTCTACAATATTCATGCCAGATAATAAGGCTGTATTAAAGATGGTAGAACTAACTTGGCAAATGCCACCACCAATACCTGGAACTAATTTGCCATCAATCATTACCGGTGCATCATCATAGCCAGCCTCAGCAGTACGCTCGCCTACAACATCGTTAAAGGAGAATACTGCACCAGGCTTAATCAACGTACCATTGATTTTATCAGATGCGAGTTGAATGTTATGTGTTCTGCTTTCATTATTTGGATCAAAATCTGTACTAAAGGATGCTAGAACGGTATTTAATGGTTTTAAATCAGAATCAGTAACCTTAATAGTATTTTTTGTGGTAAATACCATAGATAGAGATGTAATGCTCTCTCCAGATTGTAATTGATCCTTAAGGTTTTGTAAGGTTGCATCAATATCAATGCGTTTACCTTCTTTAGCAGGATGGAATACAACTTGACCATTCTCAATAGTTAGATATGCATCATGTCCTGGTGTATCAATTGATTTGGCAAGTTCTGTAAGGTAGGTTTTACTTTTTACCTCGTCTAGCTTATATTGTGGTTGAAAATGTTGGCCATAATATAAGGCATTAAATCTATGTGAAAGCAAGGTCCACCAATTATCTTCATACCCATATGTAGAAATAGCTTTTACTACAGCCTCTGTATCTACCTGAATACCTAAATCATGATACGTAGACTGTTGTTTTTTATTATTCCCCATATCAATGGATATAGTCTGTTGTGGTATTTTACTATTTAGCTCTTGTATTTGAGCTTGCAATTCACCCTTTGGTGTATTAGATAAATCAGTATCATTGTAAAATACGCCATACGATATATTTTCTGTTGGAATGTATGAACAGCCGCTCGTCCCCAAGAGGACAAGCATAGTTCCTACTAAAATATATTTCTTCGTCATTATTTATAAACTCTCCCGAATTAGTTATCATATTCTCTAATTATAGCATATTACGGTCTAATCTATGGTACAATTATATTGATAATTTTAGGGGTAAGGGTGAATTATGTCAGAATCTAAGGAACAACAAAAACATTTCTATTTGCGTAATAATGATGCGCTTATGAATAGTACCAAGTTGTCTATGAAAGCTAAACAAAGTATATTGTTATCTAAGGCTGAGAATACTGTGGATGCTTACGAATCGGATTGGGATGATTTCGTTGATTGGTGTACTTATCAAAAGGTACCTTATTTTCCAGCTACACCAGAAACAATTGTGAATTATATAAATGATCTTGCTGATTATGCTAAGGCAAATACAATCTCTCGTCGTATTAGCGCTATCTCAGAGAATTATAATGCCTCTGGACATCGGGATAATCCATGTATGGCACCAATTGTAAAACAAGCGTTACGAGGGATTAGACGTTTAAAAGGTACATTTCAACAAGGTAAAACACCAGTACTATTAGAGGATATTGAAGATATTTTAGATTGTATGACTAAACTAGATGTACCTGAATTACAGTTATTACGAGATAAGGCCATTCTTTTAATTGGTTTTATGGGTGCTTTTCGTCGTAGTGAAATTGCAGCTATTACAGTAGAACATCTACAGTTTTCTCCACAAGGTGTTGAAATCTTTGTGCCATCCTCAAAAGCCGACCAAGAAGGTCAAGGTGCTGTTGTAGCGATTCCTCATCTATCCGGTTCTCCTCTAGACGCGGTACGTGCTTTACAGCAATGGTTACGTGCCTCTGGTATTACTGAAGGTCCTATATTTAGAGGTTTTACTAAAAATATGTCACTTCGTAAAACAGGCATATCCGATAAAATGATTGCAGAAATTGTGAAGAAATATATTTCTCTCATTGGTCTTGATCCATCTATGTATGGAGCTCATAGTTTACGTCATGGCTTTGCAACAACTGCCGCAGCTTATGGTGTGGAAGAACGTAATATTATGAGACAAACACGTCATCATAGTGTTAACATGGTTCGTCGTTATATTAATGAAGCCAATAAGTTTGTAGATAATCCTATTTCTACAATTTTTGAAAAACGATTTAGATGATAATTATAAATCAGTTGATTAAGATAATATCTATAAATCGTATAATAACATGCATTAGATAACAAAAAGCAGCTATCTCAATTGAGTAGCTGCTTTTTCGTGTGGGTTATACCCATATATATTTAGTTTTGAGCCACATAGTCCAAAGCTCTAACTGGACTATCAGAATTATGTGCTGGTACCTTTAATACTGTACCAGGTACAAGTGTACCAGAATCACTGATGTTGTTGAGTTCTTTCATGGCATATACCATTTCTCGAACATCCATATCTTTATGAGCTGAACGAGCTGCAATATCCCACATAGTATCGCCTGCTTGTACCTTTACTTCACGTACTGCATGTGTATTTGTAGCTGTTACAGGATTTGTCATATTATAGCCGAACAAGATTGTTAAGCACATTCCTACCATCATCAATATATTTTTCATCTCATACCTCACATTTACATCGAACATAATATCTGAGAACATTTGTTTGTTTACATGCTTATATTAGCACACGAACGAATGTTCGGTCAAGTGTTTTAGAACAAATGTTTGCAAAAACTTTTAAAATTGCCTATAATAGGTATATAAGATAAGTAATTATCTTATGTTTTTATTATATAGTACTAAATGAGTAAATTTTTCCGCATATATATTAATAGTATTTTGACATTATATTGACTATGGAGGTTCATCGTGAGACGCCCTGCTACAGATATTAATACTAAACAGCGCCGTATATTAGATTTTATTAAGGACTCATTACATAATGAATATCGTTGTCCTACTGTTCGAGAAATCTGTACCCATGTAGGACTTAGTTCTACTTCTACTGTGCAATCTCATTTGAACGCTCTTGAAAAGTTTGGTTATATTAAACGGGATCCTAATAAAAATCGTGCTATTACAGTACTAGAGGATACAAAACCTTCTATTTCTGTAGATGGTAATGAAACATCAAGTTCTGATAATTTTGAGTTCTTAGGGGCTGGTTTAAAACAAGTTCCTCTTATTGGTACTGTACAAGCTGGTATGCCTATTACAGCGGTAGAAAATTTAGAATCTACTCTTACATTACCTGTTCAATTAACTGGTGATTCTGACTGCTTCTTATTACGCGTTCAAGGCGAATCCATGATGAATATTGGTATGTATGAAGGTGATATGCTCATCGTACGTCATCAAAATACGGCTAATAATGGTGATGTTGTTGTAGCACGTATTGATGACGAAGCTACAGTAAAACGTTTTTATAAAGAAAATGGACATATTCGTTTGCAACCTGAAAATGATAATTTTGATCCTATTATTGTAGATGACTGTCATATTGAAGGCCTTGTTATCGGTCTTGTACGAGATAGAATATAATATAAAAACGGCTACGTAATGTAGCCGTTTTTTATTGCATTTATAAGATTCAAATATCTTGTAAACTATTTTCTCTACGTAACATAGCAAAGATAGCACCTGATATATTATGCCATACACTAAAGATAGCTCCTACTAACGTTGCTAAAGGATTTAATGCAAAATTTGTTGCCGCCAATGTGACTGCTAAACCACTATTTTGCATTCCTACCTCAATCGCTAACGCTGTAGTTTTATCATATCTTAATTTAAGTATATATCCTACACCTAAGCCTAACAGCATGCCTAGTATATTATGTATACCAACAACTATTAGTGTTTCTAGGCCAGAAATTAAAAGTTTATCTCTATTAATGGCTATAATGGCTGCTATTAATAATATGATAGCAATCATAGAAACAATAGGACTTACGCTAGTTAATGTATTAATCCGTGATTTACAAACATATTGGATGATTGCACCTAATAATATAGGAACTATAATTACTTTTACCATAGTTATTATCATTGGTAGTAATGCTACATTTACCCATGTACCTCCCAAATATAGGATTAGTAAAGGCGTTACAATTGGTGCTATTAATGTTGAAGTAATCGTCATTCCTACAGATAAAGGAACATCACCTTTAGCAATATAGGTGATGACATTGCTGGCGGTTCCACCTGGACAGCAGCCAACTAATATGACACCAATTGCTAAATCTGGAGGTAATGTAAAAATATGACAGATTCCCCAAGCTAATAAAGGCATTATTGTATATTGAGCCAGTACACCTATACAAATATCCTTTGGATGTCTGAGAATACTACACAAATCTTCAAATTTAATAGTTAGTCCCATGCCAAACATAGCGATGCCAAGTAAAAATGGTGTATACGCTATGGCCCAAGAAAAATATGAAGGCACTATATAAGCAATACAAGAAAAGCCTATGATTAGTATCATTAAGTATTTGGATATCAGTTGATTTAGTGTTACTAGTTGCTTCATAACCTCTCCCTCCTAATTTGGATCATAGGAGAAGTTATCTATTAGACGTGTAGTACCAATATATACTGCCATGGCAACTAGAACAGGAGCATTAATCTCTTCAACTGGTTGCATAGTATTAGCATCTACAACTGAAATATAGTCAATTTTAGCAAGAGGCTCTGACTGTATTATTTCTGTCATAGTATTAATTATGCTATCCGCAGAACAACCTGGTGTAATTGATTCTTTACCTTTTTGGATAGATTTATATAATATAGTTGCTGCCTTACGCTCTTCAGTCGATAAATATGTATTGCGAGAAGATTTTGCTAATCCATCTTGTTCACGCACAATAGGAACACCAATAATATTTACAGGAAAGTTTAAATCAAAAACCATTTTACGGATAATGGCTAATTGCTGTGCATCCTTCTCACCAAAATATGCATTTGTAGGCTGAATAATATTAAAGAATTTTGCTACAACAGTACATACACCTT
Source organism: Veillonella fallax (assembly GCF_020687175.1). Taxonomy (NCBI): domain Bacteria; kingdom Bacillati; phylum Bacillota; class Negativicutes; order Veillonellales; family Veillonellaceae; genus Veillonella; species Veillonella fallax. The sequence continues at coordinate 23,381 of NZ_JAJEQD010000005.1, forward strand.
TAAAGTGAATTGGTCTACGAATGCCACATAATGTACTAGATAAATCAACAATATCTACAAAAGCCTTTTTATCTTGATACATTTCTTCTGGACTAGGTGTAAATATGAGGTCCACACCATGTGATTCACATAGCTTTTTATCGCTATTGATATCACGTGGATATGTGCTTAAATCTTCATTTTCTCCAAATTGAATGGGATTAACGAAAATAGAGACAATTACCTTATCATTATTTTTTCTTGCTTGATCTATTAATGATGCGTGCCCATCGTGTAAAAACCCCATAGTTGGGACGTAACCAATGGAATAGCCTTCTTTTTTCCATTTATTAATCGTATTGCGTACATTTTCAATTGTAAGTACATGTTCCATAGTAATTCCTCCGTTTATTGTAAATACGAAGATAGTCCTATACAGTCTACTGTAATTCGATCAATAACAATTAATTTTGATCAACTAATAAACCATGTTTCTCATAGTTTTTTATATGACTTATCTTGTTGTTTGTATCTACAAATACAACGAGAGGCTTATGGCTCTCAACTTCAGTTTCATTCAACTGTGCATAACACATGATAATAATTTTATCATGTACTTGTACATGTCGTGCAGCAGCTCCATTTAAACATATAACACCACTACCGGCTTCTCCGGCTATAGTATATGTGCTAAATCGTGCTCCATTATTAATATTTACAATTTGAACTTGCTCATATTCTCGTATTCCTGATGCATTCAATAGATCTGTATCAATAGTAATGCTCCCTACATAATCAAGTTCTGCTTGTGTCACAGTGGCTCTGTGAATTTTACCTTTTAACATTGTTAGTTCCATGTTAAACTCCTTGTGTTTTAATGTAATCGCCTTATGGTCGATTCGAAATATCACAAATTGTTGTTTATCATGAATTAACAGTAGACTAGAGTATAGTTAAAATTACTATCTCCAGAGAGATTATATCATAAATAAAACCTTACATATTATAAAAATTACATCATTTTAGTAATACTATATGAATGCATATTATGCTTCCTACTTATAAAATAAAAACAGTAGCTACTTATGATAGCTACTGTTTTTTTATCTGTATATTTTATTTTACGTATTCTGCTAAAGCTTTATCAATATATGCTGCTTCATCAGCACTAGGATCACACATTGGCAAATTAAATACACCTGCAGGTAAGCCAATTTTACGAGCTGCATATTTAACAGGAATAGGATTTGTAGTGATAAACATAGCTTTTATAATATCTGCTAAGCTTTGATGAATACGAAGTGCTTCGTGATTATGACCCGATTCATAGGCTTGAATCATTGCATTCATATCTTTGCCAGCCACATGGGATACTACGGATACTACACCACATGCACCAACAGATAACATTGGTAATGTAAGTCCATCATCACCGCTGTATACCATGAAATCGTCTCCTGGTATTAAGCGTTTGATTTCAGATGCAATCATAAGATTTCCACTTGCTTCTTTAATAGCGCATACATGTGGATATTCACTGTGTAATTGCGCTAGTGTTGTAGGGAATATACCTGTTCCCACACGGCTTGGTACATTATATACCATGATTGGAAGTGTAGTAGCCTCTGCAATAGCTTTAAAGTGTAAATATTGCCCTTGTTGATTTGGTTTATTGTAGTAAGGTACTACAACTAATAAACCATCAATTCCATCAATTTTAGATACTTCTTTTACAAATTCAACAGAGGATTTTGTGTCATTTGTACCTACATTAGCAATAATAGAACCTTTATGACCACACTCTTTAGCAATAGCTGTAAATAATGATAATTTATCCTCTTTAGACATGGATGGATTTTCTCCTGTTGTACCGCATACAACAAGTCCATCAGACCCATTATCCAATAAATGATGAGCAATAGCTACACTATTTTCTATATTAAGGGATCCATCATTATTAAATGATGTAATCATAGCCGTTAATACTCGACCAAAGGTTTTCATATCTGTCCTCCCCTTGATAGATTAAAAAGCTTGTTTTTCTACCAAGTATTCAGCAATTTGCAACGCATTAAGTGCTGCACCTTTACGAATTTGGTCCCCTACAATCCAGAAATTCATACCTTTGTCGTTATATAAGTCTTTACGAATACGGCCGATTTCACAGTCGTTTTGATTAGATGTATATAATGGCATTGGGTAAATTTGTTCTGCAGGATTATCTTTTACTTGTAAACCAGGGAATTTCTCACATGCTGCTTTGAAAGCTTCTACAGAAACTGGTTCTTCTGTTTCTACTAAAACAGATTCAGAGTGGGAACGATACACTGGAACACGTACAGTAGTTGGTACAACTTGAATTGTGTCGTCGTGAAGAATTTTTTGTGTTTCATGAACCATTTTCATTTCTTCTTTTGTGTAATCATTGTCCAAGAACACATCAATTTGTGGTAAAAGGTTAAATGCTACAGGATAATGTTTAGGCGCAGAACCTGTTGGCAATAAGTTTGCAGTCATTTCTTCGCCGGCTGTATATTGTTTTACTTGGTTTTCAAGTTCTTCAATACCTTCTTTACCTGCACCAGATACTGCTTGATATGTACTTACAACAATGCGTTTAATTGGAGAAATATCATGAAGTGGTTTCAAACCTAAGCTCATAATAATAGTGGAGCAGTTAGGATTAGCAATGATACCTTTATGTTTTAAAATATCTTCTGGATTTACTTCTGGTACTACAAGAGGTACTTCAGGATCCATACGGAATGCACTAGAGTTATCAATAACGATAGCGCCTCTTTTAGCTGCTTCTGGTGCTAATGTTTTAGAAATAGAACCACCTGCAAATAGAGCGATATCAATATTTGCAAAAGATTCAGGTTTAGCTTCCTCTACTACATATGTTTTACCATTAACGGTAAGTTCAGTACCTGCAGAACGAGCAGATGCTAACAATTTTAGATTTTCATATGGGAAATTACGCTCTTCAATAAGTGTAATAAATTCAGCACCTACTGCACCAGTAGCACCAAGAATTGCAACATTAGGTTTTTTCATTACTATATCTCCTTGCTCTTATATTATAAATAATGCTCTAAGCCGTATGTTAGACCAGCTTTAGTACTAATTTTTTTACATGCTAATACTACGCCTGGCATAAAGGAAAGACGGCTTAAACTATCGTGACGAATTGTTAATGTTTCATCATAGCCACCAAATAGTACTTCTTGGTGAGCTACGTAACCAGGTAAACGAACGCTGTGAATGGTTACGTCATCAACCTTAGCGCCACGAGCACCTGGTAAACTTTCACGAGTTAAATCTTCTGCTGCAGTTGCATTCGCAGCTTGTTTAGCTTCGTTAATTAATTTAGCTGTTAAAATAGATGTACCGGATGGAGCATCATATTTATGGTTATGATGAAGCTCAATAATTTCTACATTAGGGAAATATGGAGCCAATTCTGCAGAAACCTTCATCATCATAACTGCACCAAGAGAGAAATTAGGTGCTACAAGGCAATTGGCATTATTCTTACGACCAATAGCATCTAATTCATCGCGTTGTTCCGCTGTTAAACCAGTAGTACCAATAACTACATGAATGCCTGCGGATAACATCTTTTTAGCATTTTCATAGATGACAGCAGGATTTGTAAAATCTACAATAACATCAGGTTTATTTGTATCAAGTACCTCATCGATGGAGGCATTCATTGTAATTCCTAATTGTTCGATGCCCGCTACGGTGCCTACATCTTGACCTGCCTTAGTAGGATCGATACCACCTACTAATGTTAATTCAGAATCATTATGTACTGCTTTGACTACTTCGCGGCCCATTTTACCGCCAGCGCCATTTACCATTACTCGAATCATATATACCTCCAAAAAAGCCAGTGGATGCATCCACTGGCCTTATAGTTTATATAGCTTATAACTTTTACTAAAAGCTCAATGATAGCACTCCACCAATTCAAATTGATGACAGTCGTCCATCTATTAAATAGACAACCAGAACGATGAGTCGCAATCACCGAACTTCGGCAAGCATCCCTTTTATCATGGATCAATGCATGCCTACTCCTCATGATTACTCTTTATACTCGCACCTCTATCAACATATTCACTTAATACTATTAGTATAAGTAATTATGCGATTTTAGTCAATTAAAATGGTCAATTAGTTCTTTAGCTGCAGCTAATGCAGTGGAAGACATGCCTCGACCAGACATCATAGAAGCAATTTGTGTAACTCGTTCCTCTTCATTAAGTACCGACAATGTTGAAACAGTACGATCATCTTGCTCAATTTTAGCCAAATGGTAATGTTGCTTTGCAATACTTGCTGTTTGAGGTAAATGAGTAATACAGAATACTTGATTAGTCTTAGAAAGATGTAGGATCTTTTCAGCAACCTTTAAAGCTATATCTCCACTGATACCAACATCAATTTCATCAAATACCATTGTTTTGAACGTATCACTACGGAAGACAGATTTGAAGGCTAATGCAATCCGAGCTAATTCGCCACCAGAGGCTACCTTGTGAAGCGGTAACAATTGTTCCCCCTTATTGGCAGAAAATAGTAGTTCAATGGAGTTTGCACCTAAAGCTGATAAGCCATCCTCATCCTCTATATGGAACTGTATCTCCCCTTTTGGCATGCCTAGGTCTACTAATTCCTGATGTAGAGCGTTAGCAATAGTCTTTGCATTTTTAAGACGTATATCACGTAAAACTGTTAAAGCTTCTTCTGCTACCTTTTTTGCCTCTTCAAGACGAGCTTCTAATTCGTCTTGTGCAAATACAAGGCCTTCTAGTTCTTCTAAACGAGCTTGTGCCTTTTCTTCGTAAGCCAGAATTTCTTCTACAGTTTCACCATATTTTTTCTTTAAGCCGTAAATAGTTGTATCTCTATCTTGGCAATATTTATAGCGTTCTTCGTCATAGCTAATAGTATCTCTATAACGATCTAACGATTGCGCCGCCTCTTCCAGTTGGAAATAAGCAGAATCAACCATTTCAGATACTTCTTTCAGTTCACCATCATATTTTACAAGGTCATTAACCTCTACCTTAATAGAGTTGATCGTGTCTAGTAATGGTTGGCGACCATTATAAAAGGCATCATAACAGGAACCTAATACCTTATCAATATGTTCAAAACTATCGAGTCGTTTTAATTCCTCTGCAATAGAAACATCTTCACCGATAGTTAGTCCTGCTTCTTCAATCTCATCGATTTGGTATCGCAGCATATCGAGCTCTCGTGCTCGTTCAGACATATTTTCTTGTAAATGATCTACATCTTGTTTGGCTTGCTTATATACTTTATAAGCATCTAAATAGGTCTTGTAAGCCTTTTGTCCCTCTTTATTATAGGTATCCAAATATTCATGATGCGTGTTGGCATCTAATAATAGTTGATTACTATATTGACCATGAATATCAGCTAAATATTGTCCAATCTCTTTTAATGCTTTTAATGGTATAGGTTGATCATTAGCTAAGATGGTAGATTTACCATTGCGGTTAAATGACCGGGAGAGAATTAACTCCCCTTCCTCAACCATAATATTTTTTGATTCTAATAGCTCTTGTATACTTTGGTGATCGGCAATATCAAATATTCCATCTATAACAAAACTATCTTTACCATGACGAATGAACTCGCTGCTTGCGCGTTCTCCTAAAAGGATACTAAAGGCATCCATTAATATGGATTTCCCTGCCCCAGTTTCGCCGGTAAAGATAGTTATGCCATCATTAAATGAAATATTCATTTGCTCAATCAACGCAAAGTTGCGAATGCTCATTTGCGTTAACATCTATTTAGTCCTTCATTAAATCTTGAATTTTCGCCAAAATTGCTGGAACTTCAGCTTCAGATTTTGCAATTAACAAAATTGTATCATCACCAGCTAATGTACCAATAATTTCAGACCATTTTGCATGGTCAATAGAAAATGCTACTGATTGAGCTGAACCAGGAATTGTATGTAATACGACTTGATTCAAGCTATGATCTACCTTAATTAGAGAATCTTGGAATAATCGATTGATTCGACTACGAGATAGAACTACATTTTCTTCTGGAGATAATGCATATCGATAGTGTCCATCGCCTGTAGGAATTTTGATTAACATCAATTCCTTAATATCACGAGAAACAGTAGCTTGCGTTACCTCAATACCTTCTTCTAATAAGGCCGCTGCTAATTCCTCCTGAGTTTCAATCGCCTTGGACTGAACGATTTCTTTAATTTTGTTATAGCGATAGCGTTTCATTTTAAACTCCCTTTTTTAAAACTTGCACATAAAAGAGAATAGTATCTTTCTGCTATTATTATACCATATATTCATAATTAATATATGGTATAAATCGCATATCTCATACTAGTTATGCATATTATATTTATATTTAAAAAAACGTTAACATTCTATAGATTGAGGGCGTACAAACACATAGCCTATAGGCTTCATCTATTTATACGAAATTAATAATTTAAAACTAGAATAATATGCATGTATAAATAAAAGCCCCTATAAAGGGGCTTTTACATGTTTCTTATGACTTTTATTCATAATGAATAAAGATATATTTCTTTTTATCGTTTTTGCAATATAAATAACTCAGGTGGATTATTTATTTGATTCATTGGATGCCAATGACATACATTATACAATTTCTGTTTTAAATCTGATAAATACGATTTAAGGATCTGCATTTCTTCTAACCCTTCTGTTGTTCCAGGGTAAGCAACAATTGTGATAACTCCAGATTTAGATAATTTCTCTAAACCCTCTTTTATAGCGTCAATTGTTTGATGCGGTTTAGTTATAACTTGATGATCGCCACCTGGTAAATATCCTAGGTTAAAAATCATTAAATCAATTACTTCATCTTTTAACTGATTAACTAATGCACGATCATGGGAGTCATGGATAAATGTTAGGCTCACATCTTCAGCTATATCATTTGACTGCAATAACTCTTGGCTACTATTAATAGCTTTCATTTGGATATCGATGCCATATAAATGACAGCCTTTTCTTGCTCGCTCTGCTAGATACAATAAATCATGGCCATTGCCACATGTTGCATCTACTACAACATTAGCGTGTTTCATTACTCGATCCCAGATTAAATGTTGAAACTGAACAGCATTGTTAATGTTAATCACAAAATCACCCCACTTGAGATTTTAGTATTATAATAACTCGTCACGACGAGATGCTAGTTTTTTAAATAATGTACCGAAGAAACATTGATCTTTAAAACGTACGAATAAACAATATACAGGATTAGAGTTTATATGTAGTGTTTCTTTATTGGTAAATGTATAGTCAAATGTACCGTCTATACAGATATGTAATTGTGGTTCACGTTCTGGCATTGTGATTTGGATTGTATCATGCTCTTCTAATACAAGTGAAACACCTTGAATCAGATGTGGCGCAACAGGTGTAACAATAATGGATCTATTATCAGGCTTCATAATAGGGCCACCTGCGGATAGATTATATCCCGTAGACCCGGTTGCAGAGGAAATAATCAAGCCATCTGAAGGATACATTTGTGTATGTTGATTATTGATGGACATGTTAATACGTGCCATTTTTGCTGGTTCAGCACGGGTAATAACGATTTCATTAATGATAGGTACTAATTCTTCTTCATTACAATTATTTCGGTCAATATATGCATATAAATGTCCACGTTTTTCGATATTATAATCACCCTTGGCAATACGTTTAATATGACTTTGCATTTGGTGAACTTCGATTTGGTTTAAGAAACCCAACTCACCAAGATTAATACCACAAACAGGTACATTGTATGGGTAAATTTGTCGTGCCAAATGGATGATGGTACCATCACCACCAAAACTAAAGGCAATATCTATTTGTTTAAAGATTTCTGGACGACTTAAAATGTGAGTTTCAGGAATCTTAAGTACTCGTGCAGGTGCATCTGATTCGAGATCATCTGGCAAGAATACTTCGATACCTTCTTCTTTACAAATATGAGCAGCCATTTTTAAAACTGCCATAATGTTGCTTTTCCCCATATTCGGGAAGAATCCGATACGCATAGTAATCTCCTATAATGAATGAGCCTCTGCAACCACTGTATCGATTAAAGTATCATCAATGGTTAAAGCCCCTTCTTCGTACTTTTTAAAATAACCTAAAAACTCAATATTACCTTCCATACCTTTAATTGGTGAGAAAGTTAATCCATGAACATATAATCCACAATCATGAGCAACGTGTAAGATACGATGTAAAACCTCTTTATGGATTTTCGGGTCGCGCACAATACCACCTTTGCCAACATTTTCTTTGCCAGCTTCAAATTGCGGCTTAATTAAAGCAACGAGGGAGCCTGTATCTTTTAACAATGTAGTAGCTACAGGCAATACTTTATCTAAAGAGATAAATGCTACATCTATGGAAATAAAGTCAACCAGTTCACCTAATTGTTCTGGTGTGACAGTGCGAATATTTTGCTTTTCCATGTTGATAACACGTGGGTCTTGACGTAACTTCCAAGCTAATTGATTATAGCCTACATCGATAGCAAATACTTTAGCTGCTCCATTTTGTAGAGCACAATCTGTAAAACCACCAGTGCTGGCACCTATATCGACCATAACAGCGTCTTGTAAATCGATAGGATACGTTTGAATAGCCTTTTCTAACTTTAGTCCACCACGACTAACATAAGGTAAGGTGTTACCCTTTACTACGATATTAGCATCTACAGGAATTTTTGTACCCGCTTTATCAATACGCGTTGTATCCATAAAGATTTGGCCAGCCATTATGGCTGCTTTGGCTTTTTCTCTACTTTCAAAAAGTCCTCGATTAACAAGGAGTATGTCTAAACGTTCTTTACTGCTCATATGACACCATTATAAATATAATAAAATTGAATACATGCTACAAGAATGCCAAGAATTAATCCCCCAAATACCTCTATTGGTGTATGGCCTAATAACTCTTTCAAGGCCTCTTTACGAGTAATGACAACAGGTATGTTTTTCTTTGTAAAATAATCTACAATTTGGTTTAGAATTTGAGCTTGACGACCAGCTTCTAAACGTACGCCAGATGCATCATACATGACTACGATAGAGAATACTAAGGATAGAATAAAAAGATCAGATGCTCCATTTTTTAGATATATAGCCGTGGTTGTAGCGATTACAAAGGATGTATGCGAACTTGGGAAACCACCAGATCCGACTAATCGTTCTGGACGAAATTTACCATGCCGAACTAGTTGCCATACGAATTTGATAGCCTGCGCAGTAAACCATCCCCAAAATGCGGCTTGCGCTATGTAGTTGTGTGCTATTTGTGGTAATATATCAATCATTATTTATACCTTCTACAGGTCGTAATAATTAATTAGTGCGTTCTAAAAGATAATCAATTAGAGCAGCCAGAATAGATGTATCATAAGAAACAGAGTTTAATGCATCGTGAGCTTGTTTGCCAACTAATAGGGCTTGCTCTTTTGCTCCTTCTAAACCAAGGAAAGATACATACGTCGATTTATGTTGTCGAATATCACTACCAGGAGTTTTTCCTAATTCTTCAATTGTTCCAGTTACATCTAGAATATCATCAGTAATTTGGAATAACAATCCTAAACAATTAGCATAATCCATAAGCGCTTTTCGAGTAGTCGTATCTACATTGCCTAAAATAAGGCCTAATTCTACTGATGCATTAAATAATGCACCCGTTTTTCCACTGTGCAAAACCTTTAACTCTTCTAGTGGGATATGCTTATTTTCACTGAGCATATCGAAGGCTTGACCACCGACCATGCCTTCCGGGCCTGCTGCAGTAGCTACACATTGAATGGCCTCTATTTTTTGCTGAGGCGTAGCAGTTTTATTCTCAGTCATTAGCTGAAAAGCATAAGTTAATAAACCATCACCTGCTAGAATCGCCATACCTTCACCATAAACTTTATGATTTGTTAAATTACCTCTGCGATAATCATCATTATCCATAGCGGGTAAATCATCATGTACTAAGGAATATGTATGGATACACTCCATGGCGCATAGAAATTCCTTATAATCAGCTGGATCTTTATGAAGCATTTCTAACACAGCTTTAGATAAGATTGGTCGGATTCGCTTGCCGCCTTGCATTAAGCTATAACTCATGGATTCATAAAGAGGTTTAAATTCTTGATTTGGGCTACTTAAGACCTCACCTAACCATTGTTCAATATGTTGTTTGCTAGACCCTAAATAATCTTTGAACATAGAATCTCCTTATTCGCTGATGCGGACTTCTTCGATAATTTGTTGAACTTCATTTTCAACCGAATCGAGCATTTCTGCACATTCTTTTACTAATGTTAAGCCCTTTTTATATTGAGTTAAGAGTTCAGAGATGGTCATATCACCATCGTCTAATTGCTTCACGATATCCTCTAAGGCTTTATATTTCTTTTCATAACTTTTTAGTGATGCGGCCATCTTTGTGCGCCTCCTTTACCATAGCATTCACATAACCATCAGCAAGTGTAACTCGTATATCATCCTTTGGATGTAATTGTGTAACAGACGTTATAGGTTTATCCTTATGTTCAACCTTTGCAAATCCTTTTACCATCATTTGTAATGGATTTAGAGATTCTAATTGTTGAGCTAACAATGCTAGACTATGTTTCTCTGTATTGTATCGTTCTTTTGTGGCATTGGTTAAAGACTGTGAAAGCTCTTGTAAATGTGTTTTTTGTTTATGTAGAAATTGTAGAGCTGGAATGCCTAATCTACGATTAAAGAGCAATGTTAAATCGGTACGTTTCTGTTGTAATGTATACCGTATAAACTCATGTAGATACTCTTCTTTTTCTGACAATTGATCTTGCAATGTCGTTATAGGAAGTACGGCCATTTCTGCAGCATGACTAGGTGTTGCTCCACGAGCATCTGCTACATAATCACATAAGGTATAATCTGTTTCATGACCTACTGCTGAAATAATTGGTGTATTAGCATTATAAATCGCCTCTACAACAGATCTATCATTGAAACACCATAGGTCTTCCATAGATCCACCGCCACGACCAACGATGATGACATCTACATCAGGATCAGTATCGGCAGCAGCAATACCTTTGGCAATAACAGGTCCTGCAGTATTGCCTTGGACCGGAACAGAGAATAACTTAAATTGCACTAGTGGGTTACGTCTCTCACTGACATGTAAAATATCATGTAATACAGCACCAGATTGAGATGTAACAATGCCTATGCAACTTGCCATGTACGGAAGACTTTGTTTGTGGCTGTCATCAAAGTATCCTAGCGCCGTTAACTCTCGTTTTAACGCATCAAATTCGAGCTGTAATGGGCTTTTAGACCCTATTTGCATATCGGATGCAATAAGATTTAAACGGCCCATTTTATTGTAAAAATTAACAGATGCTTTTACAGTCACTAATAAACCATTCTGAATGGCATTGGCAAGGCCCTTTTGCATAACAGTACTAGACCACATGGTAACATCAATAGCAGATTCTTCGTCTTTTAACGAGAAATACATGTGACCACTACTATGGCGTTTTGCGTTAATAATAGTACCGCTAACATAGACATTCTTAAGGAGATATTCACGGTCTAAGGTGCGCTTTATAAGATTGTTTAATTGTGTAATGGTTAATACATTCACGATTATCCTCTAGTTTCTTGTAAAAAAGCTGCGCCAAAAGCATTGCCAGTGGCATTGTCAACAGAAAATTGTGGCTGTGCTACATGTAATGTAAGATGGTTACGTCTACAATACTGCTCCATACGATGACGAAGTAAGCTATTGCTCATTACACCACCAACGGCAATTAATGTTTGAACCGGTTTATTTTGTAAATGATAGGTAATCATTTTTTCTAATGCATTTCCTATGGATGTGAATACAGCTCTCGCTAAGTTAGACTTTTCTGTATCATTCATAGAATCACTTATACGTCGCATAGCTGCACTACATGGACCAGCAAAACTGATCCAACCTTCTTTTACCGAAGATGGCAACGGTTCATATTCGGTAGTTTGTAATGCTAATGCTTCAAGATGCTTCCCTGCTGGAAATGGCAAGCCCATAGCTACACCAATCCGATCCACATATTGTCCGCCTTGTAAATCCTTAGAACCACCGATAATATGAGAATCAAAAATGCCTTCACCTTTATAATGACAATACACGAGCTCCGTAGTACCACCTGATAAATGAAGTGCTAAGAATGGTTCACTGGGAATTGTTTTTAATTCTCGAAGGGCAGCTAAAATATGATTTTCTTGATGTGCAAAAACGTGTAGCGGTACATTCATCATATGACTTAGAGATTGACCATACCCTAGCCCTACCATAAAGGCTGGCATATAGGAATTTTCCTCACGTCTAGGAAAACCACTAACACCGATACCGCTAATTGGTAGTTGTGGCAATTCAGATATCAACTTAGGCAATGCCTTTGTATGTTGAAAGACCATATTTGATTGTTGTAGTCCTCGCTCACCCTGTTTGACCTCTAATATTTTGCGAGCTTCCCCAACTATTTGAAAGTCGCTATCTATAATGGCACAACTTGTAGTGTAGCAACTAGTATCAATGCCTAAGTAATATCGTTTCATTATTTACTCTTATTATATGCATCTAGAATTGCATTAATTAATTTGTAGGAAGAATCAGAACCAAAATCTTTAGCTAATTGAATAGCTTCATTAATAGCTATAGATGGTTCTAAAGGTTCATCTTCATTTGTCATTTCCCATAGAGCAATACGTAAAATAGCACGATCAACCTTGTCTAAGTTTTCGACTTTACGTGATTTACAAAATGGCTGTAATGCTGCATCTATAATTTCAGAAGCGGATAATACACCATTTATAATGTTATTCGCATAGGCCTTATCCATAGATTTATGCATATGTCCTTCTGGAAATTGAACATCACTTTGGTCTACATGAAATTCATTAGCATATAACATTTGAAATGCGTATTGACGTGCTTCACGTCGATTTCGCTTAATTACCATGTGGAGTTGGCTCCTTTTCTTTAACAATACCTTCAATATGAACATCAACCTTAACATGATCAAGATCAAGCATATTCTTTAAGGTTTGTTTGATTTCTAACTGCAATTGTTTGGATAATTCAATAAGATTGTATCCATACAAGGCTTTAATATAAATATTGATTTCAATAAAACCTTTACGATGTTTAACATTGATACCTGGTAAACTACGTTGACCAAAGGCATGTGTAATGCCCTCTACTAATTCATCGTAAAAGCGAGGGCTTAAAGAATGAATACCTGGAATCGTAGCTAACGTTTTAGTAGCTACATCGATGATGACAGAGTCTGCAATATCAATGGTATCCATATCTAATCCATAGTTTAATTGATTGTCTGAACTCATATAGATACCCTCCTAAGGCTGTGATGGTGTTACTAAATCATCAAAAATAATGTCTTGTACCACTACATCAATGGTTTGTACCTCAATTTCTGTATAAGAAACTAAAGCTGTTTTGATACGTTCTTGTAAACGTAAGGCCACATCAGGGATACGATACCCATATTGAATGCAAACATATAAAGTAACAGAAATTGCTCCTTCATCATTAAATGATATCTTTACACCTTCATGATCAGATTTACGTCTAAAGAAGGTATTAACACCATCATTAAAGGTGGAGCTCATATGATGTATACCCTTTGTTTCAAGTGCTGCCATAGTGACAATCGTAGCATATACATCTTCACTAATCTTAATTTTACCAGACTCTAGTTCAGTATTTTTCTTGGTCATACTGGCCTCTTTCAAAAAAAGCACTTGTCCCTATATATAATTACATAGACGACAAGTGCTTACAGTGCAAATGTTAGATATATGGGGAATCAGATTCCATGAAAAGATCTAGCCCCAATACATATCAATAAGTATTAGGCACGTTCGATGTATTGACCTGTACGAGTATCAATACGAAGTACATCATCTACTTCAATGAAGAGAGGTACTTTTACAGTGTAGCCTGTTTCCAATACAGCTGGTTTGTTACCACCAGTAGCAGTATCACCACGGATACCAGGGTCTGTTTCAACTACTCGAAGTTCAACAGCTACAGGTAAATCGATACCGATTACGATACCTTGGAAGAACATGATGGATACTTCCATATTTTCAAGAAGGAAGTTTTTAGCATCACCTAGTTGTTCAAGGTTAAGTTCAACTTGATCATAAGTTTCGTTATCCATGAATGTGTAAGCGCCATCAGATTCGTATAAGTATTGCATACGACGACGGTCAACATGTGCTTTAGGAACTTTTTCACCAGCATTGAACGTACGTTCTACTACAGAACCAGTTTGCAAATTTTTCATTTTAGTACGTACGAATGCAGCACCTTTACCTGGTTTAACGTGTTGGAAATCAACTACTTGCCATACATTACCGTCGATTTCAACGGTTACACCTGGACGAAAATCATTACTGGAAATCATCTAACTCTTCTCCTTCTAAATACCTATTTCAATTAACTCTTTTGGACTATGTGTCAACACCTCATAGCCGTCAGATTTGACGATGACACTATCCTCTATTCTCAATCCGATAGTACCTGTAATATAAATACCAGGCTCTACCGTAATGATCATATTTTCTGTAAATACCGTATCGGATTTTGTATTAGCCACTGGTTCTTCGTGAATCTCGAGACCTACGCCATGACCAGTACCGTGATTAAATTCCTTGGTATATCCATGTTCTTTGATATAATCACGACATACTGCATCGAGTTCTTTACCAGTAATACCAGCCCGAACAGCAACTACGCCGCGTTTTTGTGCTTCTAAAACTATACTATACAGCTTTTTTTGTAATTCAGAGGCAGGACCCATTACAATAGTTCTAGTCATATCGGAATGGTAACCCTTATATACGGAGCCAAAGTCGAAGGTAACAAAATCACCTGCTTCAATGACCTTATCACTAGCTACACCATGAGGCATACTAGAACGGTTACCAGAAGCAACGATGGTTGCAAAGGAAGGCTCCTCTGATCCACGTTTTAACATTTCTGTTTCTAATATGATGCGCGCTTCGTTTTCTGTCATTCCTACCTTTAATTGTGGTAATAATGCAGCAAAGGCGTCGTCACCAATTTTGGCAGCTTTTCGCAATAATTCTAATTCATCTTCTCGCTTAACTGCTCGTAGTTTAGCAAAATTGATAGATGTAAAATTAAAGCGTTCATCTAATGTATCACATAAGGTTTCATACGTATCTACCGGCATTTGCTTGCCTTCAATACCGAATAAACCTTCGTGAATATGATGCTCATTGAATATATCTACAAGAGTATCCATAACAGAGGATTCATATTGAATGACTGTATATCCTTCACATTGTTTTGTAGCTTGCTCAGTATATCTGAAATCAGTAATCATAAAGGCTTTATCTTGTGTAATGATAGCAAAGCCTGTAGTACCAGTAAAACCAGCAAAATAATGTAAATTTATAGGGCTCATCAAAATGACGCCTGTTAATTCTTGGTCTTTAATATACTGTTGTAGCAGATTTAAACCATTCATAATCATGCTCCTAGTCTATAAAGTACAATTAATCTTACCATAAAATACCTATATTGAATAGAATTTTATGCTATTTTTTGAAAGCCTCTATATCACCAATGGTTAAGTCCTGTACAGAACCAACTTCTTCTATGCCTGTTAAATCTATATGGCCTATAGTTAACCGTTTTAAATATGTAACAGTACCGCCTGCAGCACCAATCATACGTTTTACTTGATGATATTTGCCTTCTTCAATGGTAATATGCAGAGATTGAGAAGATACAACATCAATTAAAGCAGGCTTGCAATGGGTTCCGTCACCTAGTACAATCCCCTCTTTTATACGTTGAATTCCTTCTTCTGTTAACTCACCATCATATTCTACGTAATAAACCTTGGATACATGTTTATTACCATTGATGATTAAATGTCCCCAAACACCATCATTGGTAAGCAACAGTAATCCTTCTGTATCCTTGTCTAATCTTCCCACAGGAACTACCCCCATTTTAATATATTCAGGGGGCAATAAATCCATTACAACGGGATGATTTGCATCCTCCACAGCTGTAACATAGCCTTTGGGTTTATGAAATTTTACATAATACTGCTGCTTAGTACTAACCACTTGACCATCAACTGTTATTACATCAGATTCAATATCAACGTGGATATCTTTTTTTGTTGTTATTTCACCATTAATAGTAACTCTTTGATCCTTTAATAGTTGATGAACTTCTTTTCGACTGCCATAAGCTTTATTAGCTAATAATTTATCGAGTCGCATCATACATGTCCTTGGAGTAATTCAACATGAGCTGTATCATTGAGCAAATTCAAAATATTATGATCGTATTCGCCCATACCATTATAGAAAATACGATTAATAGCTGTATTACCTTGGCTAAAATTCCAACAATGACTAATAGAAATATCTAATAATTTACATAATAAGGTTCTAATTGTTCCGCCATGACATGCTATTAAAAGAGTCTCTTCCTCATCATTAACATTGAGGAATTCTTCCAGACCTGCCCAGGCACGATCTTGCAAATCTTTAAAGCTTTCGCCATTTGGTACTTTTACAAGATGAGGCCGCAAATACATCTCATCAATAAGGCCAGGCCAACGTGCTTCAATGTCTGAAAATAGCATAGCTTCCCAGTCACCAAAATTAAGCTCTCGCAATCGTTTATCTACTGTGATAGATGTTGTGCGGTCACCTCGAATCGTTTCGGCTGTAACTAAGGCACGACTTAAATCACTAGATAGGATACGGTCAAAGGTAACATCTTTAAGGGCATTAGCACATGCTTTAGCTTGATTCAAACCGTTTTCATTGAGGGGAATATCTGTAATACCTTGATATTTCCCCATTTTATTCCAATCAGTTTCACCATGACGCACAATATATAATGTCTTCATAATCTTCCTATACTTTCAAAATATCTGTCAGTTTATCCACCAGTTTAATATTAGTATCATGATCTTTAATAGCAATGCGTACCCAGTGATTAGTTAAACCTACATAGGAGTCACAATTGCGCACAATCATATTATATTTTTTTAGCTCTTCATTAATATAGTTTGCTGTAATTCCTTCTTGATTAACTTGGAACAAAATAAAATTAGCTGAAGGTGGATATACAGTAATTCCTTCTATAGCATCTAATGCATTGTACATAAATGCTCTTTCTTCATTTAATTCTTGTTTAGTTCGCTTAATGTAATCCACATCATTCAAGGCAGCCTTTGTATATGCTTGCGCTAATGTGTTTACAGACCAACTAGGGATATATTGCTGTAATTGAGTAATTAATGTTTCGTTAGTAAAAGCGGCACCAATGCGTAAACCAGGTACAGCATAGAATTTTGTGAAGGAATGAACTACGATGATATTATCGAATTCATTTACTAAAGAGCGTATAGAATGCTCATTATCTTGTAACGGATCATTTCCAACAAAATCGATAAATGATTCATCTATAACAAGTAAGCTATTTGCATCTTTCAACATGCTCGCTACAGTGCGAATATGATCTTTATCAAGTAATGTACCATCTGGATTATTAGGATTACCTAAAAATACAATGATGCGACCATCTTGCCCTTTTAGTTCAGCTGCAAAGGTTTCCAATGCCAAATATGGTACCTCAAAATAAGGTTTTCCATTATCATCTTCCCGAGGTCGATAAAAAATATCAAGTACAGGAATCTTACTTGCTTCAAGAGCCTCTTTATACTCAGAAAATCCTGGTGCTGGTACAAAAGCACCTGTATATCCAGGTAAACGGCAAATAGCATATAATAGCTCGGCTGCACCATTACCAACTATAATTTGATGTTTATCCATTCCATATGTATCAGCAATAGCATTTAATACATCATCATTGGTAGCATCAGGGTAATGAGAAATGTAGCGCAATTGTACATTTAATGCGTCTAATCCACGTTGACTAGGTCCAAGGGGATTAATATTAGCGCTAAAGTCGACCACCTCATATGGTTCAATTCGTTGTTCATGGGCAAACTGAAATATATTGCCCCCATGTATCTTAGACATATAATTCTCTTTCTATTAAATATATTATCGTTTAATATAGGTTAATCCTTCATTTGTGGTTTCTACTGTATCCACATAGGATAAGTGAGGTAACTTACGTATGATTTCTTGCTTACAATCATCAATGCGACTGTAATCTACTGGAAATAGCAGTCCCATAATAGTACCACTATGAGCTATGATTGTACCAACACTGTTATAGTAATTTCCTATATCGTGAAAATCATATAAGTTTGCTTTATATAGTATGCGTTGATTACCAAAAGCACTCAATGTAGCTGCTTGACCAATTAAATTGATATCATGTGTTTTTAAGCCTTGTTTAAATAAATCTAGTGACTCACGTATAATAGGCTCTTTTTCTAAAATTTTAGTTTGTAAATCTACTTGTTGATTAAAGGTAATGGTATCTATACTACCGCCTTCATCAAATACAAGAATTTTCAATGGCGGACACATTCCTAGTGGTTGAGAAATGGTACCTTTAATATAATCAAACTGCGTAACACCTTGATAAAATGAAGCATCTGTAGGTTCTACGGATAAACAGATTTGCTCTAGTTCTTTTAGTGATAAATTATAATCCATAGCTAAAGCGGTAGCCATAGCCGTTACAGAAATATCAGCAGAACTTGAAGCCATCCCTTTACCTTGTATAATGTCAGAACGTACATATACAGGTGGACAAGTTTGATCTTTATTTTTTTTCTCTAATAATCGTTGTACTAATTGTCTTGCCAGAGCTGACTTAGGTTGTAATGCACAATAATGTTGTGAAAATGGATGTTTTACATTACTTAATGCGTAGGAGTAACGATTAATAGGACAAGTCACTAAAAATGACTGGCCATTAATAGAACCTTGTAGAAATTCCCCACATGTACCTGGGGCTCTTACATAATAGGTCACATTAAACTCCTTTCGCATTAAACAAAAACAGTAATTGTTTTTATAAAACAATGGATAAATAAGTATTAAAACATCGTAGTATTAGAAGCCACAGAAGCAGATAATACAGATAATATAATAATATAAATTAAAAGTAATAAAACCTCTGTAACTTCAACAACAAATCCGTAAGTATCACCTGTAGTACCACCAAGTTGCTTAACAATATAATGGTTGAGTATACGATTGATAATATAGGTAATAATCATACTTACAATATTGATTTGAAAAATACCTAATGTAGCGTAAACCAATACACCTAATCCAACAACATAGCCTACATCAGCTATGGAAAAAATAGAATATACACCATATAAAAGGGTATATAAAATTACACCAATTAGTAATATTACAATAGGCATAAAGAAGGTTGAAAGTGTATTGTACGTAATAACATGCTTTGGTGCTAAATTAGCGAATGCAGCCCCCATCCCCTGCTCTCGTGCATAGGGATAGGATCGAATACTCAAAACAAGGGACCAACGACTCATTAATGGCATCATAATTAGTGCCATTGGAATAAATTCCGCTGTTGGAATCGCTGTTAATAATTGCCATTTTAAAAGTGTAACAAATACAAAAGCAACAACACCAAAAGAGCCTATACGGCTATCTTTCATAATTTCTAACTTACGTTCCCTTTCACGTCCAGAAAATAAACCGTCACTGGTGTCCATTAGGCCATCAGCATGGAGACCACCTGTAATTAAGAATTCCGCTATAACAAGGATTAACATCAATGGTACTAACGGTATAAATGGTGATAATATACCATACAATAATGCTAAAATAAGGCCAATAATTAAGCCTACATAGGGAAAGGCTACAACGGATTTACCAAAATCTTCTACAGACCATTCTGTTTGATTAACGATTTTTAAACGTGTTAGAAACTGTAATGCTATGAAAAAAGGTGTCATTATACATTCATCCCATAAGTAATGGCTGTACTAATTATAATCATTAGTATAGTCGTAAAATACATCATATAAATTGTACGTGTAATGTGGTTACGATTTAATTTTTCAATGGGATCTCCCATGTATTCACGGAAGGTCATTTTTTTGAAATATTGGTTGTAACCACCTAATCGAATATGTAAGGCTCCTGCAACTGGTGCTTCTGCATAACCGCCATTAGGACTTGGATGCTTATGGGCATCACGCAAGCCAATTTGTAGGGCTTTTTTAGCATCAAAGCGTAAAAAGAATGCAGAAATTATTAATAATATAAAGGTAATGCGTGCAGGAATCCAATTGAGCACGTCATCAAAGCGAGCTGCTACTCGACCAAAGTATAAATATTTTTGGTTCTTATACCCAAGCATAGAGTCCATAGTATTGGCAGTTCTATATAGAATTGCACCCATTGGGCCGCCGAGGATAAAGAAAAATAACGGAGCAATAATTCCATCCACTGTGTTTTCAGCAATGGTTTCTACAGTAGCTCGTGTAATTTCACTTTCATCTAATTCTTCTGTATCGCGACCTACAATCCAAGATAATCGCTTGCGTGCTTCTACAATATTATCTTGTTTAATTAATTGGCTAATAGTAAAGCCTGCACCAGCTAGTGAACGTGGAGATATAGCAATATATAAAATAATTACTTCAAGAGCATATTCTACCCATTCATCAATTACGCCACCAAGCCACAATATTAAAGACACTATAATATATACAGAAACGAGGATTAAGCCAACCGCAATACCACCGTACCATAATTTTTTAGTATCGTTATCAGTATCTTTATAGAGAACTGCTTCAAAAAAAGATATAATGCGACCAATAATAGCTACAGGATGGTATTTACTATTAGGATCTCCAATGAGTAAATCTAATAAAAATGCTAAGACTGGTATACATACAAAGCTATACTTTGTAAACCAATGCAAGATTGTTAAATGTTCCATATATCTCCCCTATTACCCCAAGGTAGACATAATATAATCCATATCTAAGTGTTCTTCTACAATATCAGCTAATCGATTATAAGCTGCATTCTTGTGTTCGAAATAATGGAATACTACATCTAATGGTTCTAACCCCTTACGTTCACGCAACTGATTGATAATAAAGCGTCTAAATTCATCATTATCAAACACACCATGAATATATGTCCCCATTACTTGGTGATTACCATCGATAAAACCATCAACTACATTAACGGCTTCTTCACTGCGACTTGTAATGGTGAAACAACGGCGCACAGTATCTACTAATGGTGTAGTATCACCCATATGGATTTCATAGCCTACTAGTTTTTCACCTGTAAATGTACCATTTAAAAATTGAAGATTTGAAACATTGAATTCTACTTGATGTGTTGTTTTTTGATTCTTCATAGTCGTAGAAGAATCGACTAAACCAAGGCCTTCAATTTCTTCAATATCTCCTTCCATATGATGCGGATCATAAATTGTTTTGCCCAACATTTGATTGCCCCCACATACACCAATAACAGGTGTACCTTGGTCGGCAAGTTTTTTTATTTCATCGGCAAAACCAGAGTTACGAAGATATGTAAGATCTGCTAGTGTATTTTTTGAGCCCGGTAAAATGATTAAGTCCGGATTGCCAATAACATCGCCAGGGCCGACGAATCGAACAGATACATCTGGTTCATAATTTAATGCATCAAAGTCAGTAAAGTTAGAAATTTTAGGTGTTTGCATAACCACTACTTGAATTTCTTTAGCACCACTATTGCGTTTGTTTTCCAGTGCAACAGAGTCTTCTTCATCAATATCAAGGTTTTCAATGGCAGGAATGACACCAACTACCTTTTTACCTGTTTTTTCTTCAATGAAGGTTAGTGCAGGTTCTAGTAGTTTAATATCACCACGGAATTTATTGATAACAATACCTTTAATGAGATCTCGTTCTTCTGGTTCGAGTAATTCTAATGTACCCACAATAGATGCAATAGCACCACCACGATCGATATCAGCGATGAGATATACAGGTGCTTGCGTCATCTTAGCAATGCGCATATTTACGATATCATTAGCCTTGAGATTCACTTCTGCAGGGCTACCTGCACCTTCAATAACCATCATATCGAAATTGGAATCTAAGAAATCGATAGATTCTTTTACCTTATCAAGAGCGGTTAAGGAATATTTTGTATGGTATTCTTTAGCACTATAAACGCCCACAGGTTTACCCATCAATACAACTTGAGAAGATTGATTACCTGTAGGTTTTAATAACACAGGGTTCATTTGTACAATTGGATCTATGCCAGCAGCCTCAGCTTGCGCTACTTGAGCACGACCAATTTCATCGCCCCATTTTGTTACATAAGAATTGAGGGCCATATTTTGAGCTTTAAAGGGAACAGTTTTAAAACCTCTTCTATAAAAGATACGGCATAATGCAGTACATAAAATACTTTTGCCTACATTGGAACTTGTTCCTTGGAACATAATTTTCTTAGCCATTTATATGAACCTCCTGGGATTTTAACTCAATGGTAACGCCACTAATCGTTAGGTATAATTTGTCAGCCTCAGTTGCTACTGTTCGATTGACGCGGCCTGCAATATCTCTAAAATATCTTGCTAGCTTATTATCTGGTACAATACCAAGACCAATTTCATTAGTTACAAAAATAACTGTTTTCCCATCACTTGATGCAATTAAACTTAGTAATGATTCTAATTCTGAAAGTACAGCCTCTTCCAAGTCATTAGCATCTTGTTGCCCTTGTATAGAACCATGTGCCATCATGTGATTCGTAGTAAACATAGTTAAACAATCTATAAGAATTACATCAGCAGATTGGCTAATATTTTGCCACTCTTTAGCCAAATATAATGGTACTTCAAAATTTCTCCATATGTCGCCACGTCGTTCTTGGTGTTTTTTTATGCGATCAACCATTTCTTCATCAAACGCTTGTCCTGTTGCTACATAAGCTTTACGCCCTTCCGTAGAAAGTGCTAAACGTTCTGCAAATTCACTTTTTCCACTGCGTGCTCCACCGGAACACAATATAATTTGGGATTTCATAATGCACCTATACAAGAATTTATAATTTCAGTATCATTATAAGTATAACAAAGGAGCGATACTATGGAAATTATGAATATGAAACTAAAAATGATGGCTACTTTATGGGATAATACCTATCGTGTTGCCATCGACGATGGACAAGGTAAATATATTGGTACCACACGTGTAGTAGTAAATGTTCCACTACCACCAGAACTGTTACCAGAAAATGCACCTCAAGTAGAACCACAGTTATTGGTTTTGGTAGAAGATTTTGATTTCGGAGCTGATAAGATTATAAACTTCGAAACAACACTTTCTGATCTATTGAGAGAAAAATTCCGTTATGAAATTCCTCATATTTTCTTCTACTATCCAAGTCCTCACGATGTTTTAAATCAAACAATTTCACAATAAGGTCTATAACGAGTAAAAAGCTATGTAAAATACATAGCTTTTTTTTGTTTATTCAGCTCCAATTTCCTCTTCTACGCGACACATAATAAAGCAAAGGTCGGATAGACGATTTAAATATTTTAAATTAGATTCGTGAACGCTTTCACCAGCATCTAATACACGCCATAAATCACGTTCAGCACGTCGAGTAATCGTTCTCGCTACATGTAAATAAGCTGAAGATTGTTTTTCACCAGGAATCACAAAATTAGATAATGGTTCAAGCTTTTCGTCAAAGCGATCAATAACCTTTTCTAAATGTTTAACATGTTGCTCTGTAATGACTGGCGCCGCATTTAAACTAGCAATATCTGCCATTAAAGTCCATAAGTTGCGCTCAATATCATATAATTCAGTAGCAACACGTGGATTTTCAGCATAGGAACGAGCCAAGCCTAAAAAGGCTTGTAATTCATCGATTGTACCATAAGCTTCTACGCGTAAAGAGGATTTAGGTACTCGTTCACCGGTATATAAACCAGTTGTACCAGCATCGCCTGTTTTTGTATAAACACTACTTGCCATATGTATTACCTCCTATAGAAATACATAAATGTAGAATGAAAAGCTACATGTTCTCAACTTGAGATTATTTATATTCTGGGAACCAAAGATGAATTTCACGAGCAGCAGCCTCTGGAGAATCAGACGCATGTACTACGTTTGCATCCATTGTTAGGGCATAGTCACCACGAATACTACCAGGGGCAGCATCTACAGGATTTGTGGCACCGTTTAAAGCACGTACGGATACGATGGCATTGTCTCCGGCCAATACGAAAGCAAGAACTGGACCAGATGTGATAAAATCAACTAATTCACCGAAGAATGGTTTTTCTTTGTGTTCAGCATAATGCTCTTCCGCTAATTCACGAGGCACTTGTAAAAGTTTTAATGCTTTAATGACAAGACCTTTACGTTCATAACGGCTAAGAATTTCACCACTTAATTGACGCTTAACTGCATCTGGTTTAATTAAAACTAATGTTTCTTGCATGATATCCTCCTGTAGATATTAATTAAAATAATGCTTTCTCTTTATATTTAGGATTCATTGCTTGTTGTTTCAATTTTGCAATACGTTCCTCTGTACGAGGATGTGTACTAAAAAGATTGCTCAAGCTTTCACCAATACCAACCATAGGGTTGATAATAAACATATGGGCTGTTGCATTACTTGCATTTGGCAATGCACCATGTTTTGAATAGTAGTCAATTTTTGCAAGGGCTGATGCCAAAGCTAAAGGGTTGCGGCACATCTCTCCGCCCCCCTCATCAGCTAAGAACTCACGAGCTCTAGAGATACTCATCTGAATAAGAGCTGCTGCGATAGGTGCAATAACTATGGCGCCTATTAACTCTAACGGGTTAGAGCCTTCACGGTCATCTGAACGACCAAATATAGCTGAGAATTGAAGCACATGGGCAATCATGGAAATTGCGCCTGCCATCATGGCAGCAATAGTACTGATCAATGTATCACGATGCTTGACATGGGTTAACTCATGTCCTAAAACACCTTCTAGCTCGTCGTCTGTTAATAGTCGTTGGATACCTTCTGTAACAGCAACTGCTGCATGACTCGGATTTCTGCCTGTAGCAAATGCATTAGGTACATCACTAGGGATGATATATATCTTTGGCATTGGTAATTTACCATTTTTAGCCAATCGTTCTACCATACCATATAATTTAGGGTTAGATTGTGCCGTAACTTGTTGTGCGTTATATTGTGCTAAAACAATCTTGTCGCTATACCAATAGGACATAAAATTCATGCCCATGGATATAACGAACATAATCATCATACCACTTCTACCGCCAATCATATCACCTAAGACCACTAAAATGGCCGTCAAAGTCGCTAATAAAAGCGTTGTTTTCATATTGTTCATAGTTTCCTCCAATTATAGTTATGGACTATGCCTAACACTATAATTATACCACAAACTAGATAATTGATGCTCCTGTACTATCGGCTTCTAAGCAATATGTTCTATTTTCAATTCCATTAGATGTAAATACAGCACCCATAGCATCTGCCACAGCTTGTACGTGGGCTTTATCTACATAGGCAATTAGTGTGGAACCAGATCCACTAATAGTTGCACCATATGCACCAGCTGCTTTAGCTGCTTCAAAGGCTGCCTCACAATGTGGTATTAATGTTTTACGATATGGTACATGCAAATTATCATCTAATGCAACAGATAAATTGCTTAATTGATGTGTAATCAAACTAGTTACAAATAAAGATGCATGGCTCACATTTTGTACAGCCTCTTTAAATGGTACATGATTAGGTAACACAGAACGAGCGTATTCTGTAGAAACCATCACCTCAGGTACGACTACGGCAAAATGCAATTCAGATGGAACAGAGATAACTGTATTTAATACCTTTGTTTTTAAGCCTGTAGCACAGCATAAATTACCGAAAATAGCAGGTGCCACATTATCTGGATGACCTTCCATACGGTTTGCAATGACTAACAATTCCTCTTTTGAAAGAGGATGTTTAACTAATGCGTTAGCTAATAATAATCCGCCTACAATTGCTGTACTACTACTACCGAGCCCACGAGATGGAGGAATTAAAGTTTCAGACGTAATATGTCCATATTGGATTGGTTCTTGCGCAGTAGCAAAAACTTGATCCATTGCAAAGCCAATAAGATTTTTTTTAGGATCTTCAGCACGTAAAATGTCTGCGCCAAAACCTTCAAAAGTATAGGTGTATTCTGTAGCTTTTACATCAGGTATAAAGCTAAAAATGTTGTATAGATTGAGTGCCAAACCTAAGCAATCAAAACCAGGTCCACAGTTAGCACTAGTGGCTGGTACTTGTACGCGAACAGTGTTCATAGTTTAAGCTTCCATAATACGAATTACACTATTAACAGACTTAACGGAACGCAAGCTGTTAAAGGAATCGATAAGATTTAAAATATAAGATCTAGGACATTTAGATGTTACAATCGCTAATACAGCAGTTTCTGGATCCATATTTCTTTGAACGATGGATAAAACAGAAATCTTTTGTTCTGCTAATTTGGCAGAAATTTTAGCTAATACACCTGTTTTATTATCTACTTCCAAACGTAAGTAATAGCTAGATTGAATCTTACCAGGGGAGTAAATATTCTTTTGGTCATAATAGAATGGTTTCAATCGACCTGTTTCGTTGTATGAAACATTTTTAGCTACTTCCATAATATCGGATACTACAGAGCTACCTGTAGGTAAGCTACCAGCACCACGACCGTATAGCATTACATCATCAATACCATTACCTTTTACATAAATCGCATTATAAGAACCGCGAACAGATGCTAAAGGATGTGTGGTAGGAATAAATGCTGGGTATACATTTAGAGATAAACCTTGACTAGTTTCTTTTGCAATACCTAATAGCTTGATATTATAACCAAATTCTTTACCGAATTTAATATCTTCCGTATCAATGCAAGTGATACCTTCTACGGATACATCTTCAAAGAAAATGCGACGATTGAAACTAATAGATGCAAGGATAGCAAGTTTACGTGCCGCATCTAGACCTTCAACGTCTGCTGTAGGATCGGCCTCAGCATAACCAAGATCTTGCGCTTCCTTTAGTACGTCTTGATAGCTTAAACCTTCTTCAGACATTTTAGTTAAAATAAAGTTTGTAGTACCATTCATAATACCGATGAGCTCTGTAATACGGTTGCCAGCTAAGGACTCATATAATGTACGGATAATTGGAATCCCACCTAATACAGATGCTTCAAAGCGTAAATCTACGCCGTTTTTGCTAGCTAAGTCTAATAGATATGGGCCGGATTCTGCTAACAAATCTTTATTTGCAGTTACTACATTTTTTTTAGCCTTTAAAGCACCTTCTACACAATCTTTAGCAAAGGTTGTACCACCCATTAATTCCACAACCATTTGAATGGAATCATCTTTTAGTACTTCCTCAATATCTGTTACATATTGAGCTGTTTCAGGCAATGTAATATGGCTATATTTATCAGGATTACGTACAAAGATTTTAGAAATTTCAACATTAACACCTGTGCGATTTCTAATTAACTCAGCATTATCTTGCAATAAATTAAATGTACCTTGTGCAACAGTACCAAAACCTAATAACGCAATTTTTATAGTGGTCATAATTGTCCTACTCTCTTAATTAGCCTATGCTTGGCCTAAAATTTCTACTTTAATAATGCCCTTCATAGAGCGAATATCTAATAATAAATCTTCTAATGAACCTTGTAAGTCTTTAGTTTCAAAGGAAATGCTGCTATTAGCTATACCTTGTAGTGGAATGTCTTGATTGATAGTCAATATACTACCATTGCGTTCTGCAATAGCTTTTAACACACTAGATAACATACCTGATTCATTAGACATTGAAACATAAATGCTTACAATTTTACCTTGAGCAATTTCAAAAAATGGGAATACATAATCTTTATACTTATAGTATGCAGAACGACTCAAATCCATCTTTTCCACTGCTTCGTTAATAGTTTTAACCTCACCTAGTTTCAAAATTTCTTTTACCTTAATTGTCTTTTTTATCGCTTCTGGTAAAATATCTTCTTGCACCAGATAAAACTTATCTTTTTTTGGTTTAGTCATAGAACACACACTCCCTTATTGTTCTGTTGAAGTTTCTTGGGCTACAAATTGACGCCCATATAATGTTAACACCGCATACATGCCGACAAAAAATGGCAAATACTCTGCCATAACGCGCCATGCTACAGCAACAATACCAACCGTTCCATTAGGGACAAAGGTACTAAACAATACTACAAATAGTCCTTCTGCAATCCCTGTTCCCCCTGGTGTTGGTGCAAAATATAAAATAAGATTCAATAGAATCATTCGATCTAATATATCAATGATCGAAACATCTGGTGTAAAAGCATACATTAATGCTGGCGCAATACAGTATAAGCATAATAGACTCAACCCAGATTCAATAAATACAATAAATGATTGAATTGGTTGTTTATATAGTAATCCTAAACCTTGATTCAATGTTTCTAATTTAGAAAGCCAATCTTTCGTTTTATGTGCTTTAAACCGTTGCGCTAAGTTATATACAAATTGACGCATATATTTAGTTTGTAAGATATAAGTACCTACCAGCATTGCAATGACAGATACTACTGCAAAAATCAATAGCGTATCTCTTGAAATATATGGAATTTCAATAGCATCTCTTAAGAATACGAAGGGTAACATAATAACAAGGAACATAATAGAAAATACGGTACGTATTAACACAATAGGAGTCCCTTTAGATATTGGCACACCATAACTCCGTAATACTAATACTTGAGCAACAGCACCCCCACTAGCACCTGGGGTTAACATAGCCATGAAATAATTACTAAAGATTACACGAAGCACAGCCTTTATAGATAACTTATATCCTCCGATTTTTACGAGTCTTTGTAACCGTAAACCATCAAAATACATGCCTACTGTTAAGGCCACTAAAGCCAATAATAAAGAAATACTATTAAATGATGAAATTGTTTTTAATGCATCTAGATCAATAGTGTAGTAAATGATGCCAATTGACACAGCCAATAGTAAGAGAAACATAAAAATGCCTCTCTTCATCATTTTACTCATATCAAATCTCCATAATTAATTAGCTCAATATTATGTTGTCTAATATATAAATGCGTATGGTTGGAACACACAGCTTGTAATTCATCTTCCCAATGATAGCCCCATTTATATTGATTTCCAAGAAGCGTATTATTTAAACCTGGATGAATCATCAATTCATGAGTACCCGATTTTTTAGATACGGATTTTAATATACCCATTAACGTTTTTTGATTAATGTGTCCCCCATTTACCATACCCCAAAAATATTGTGTGGAATACATGCCATTATCACGTATTGTAGGACGTGCTTTTGCAGCCACAGTGGATAATCCCACCTTACCTAACAATCGCACCGGAGAGTACATATAATTGACAAATAAAGAAGATTCATCTGGAATGCGTATAGCATTAATACCATACTGTTTAGCTTGCTCTATTACGATTGGTAGTACCGTCGGTAATACATGCATATGTTGATGACCATCAATATGCGTTACATGTAAACCAGATTCCATAATACGTTCCATTTGAGCGTGAATTTCTTTGCGCAATTCACTATAATTAATCTTTCCAGTATAAATTCGCTTCATAAAATCGATATATGTTTCTGGAAATACGCCTTCAGAGGTTAGCAGCGATGGTACTTCAGCAGGATTACATACCGGTTTAAGTCCACCTACTAAGGCGATATGAACACCAATGCCCAACTTAGGGTTATTTTTTGCCATACTTATGGCTTCTGAAAAAGCTTCGCCTCCCGCTAATAGAGAGGTGCTCGTAATGATACCTGTACGATGACCATCAATGACGGCAGCATTAACTGCACTATGAAGACCAAAGTCATCTGCATTTACTATTAATTTGGACATAGTTTACTTCCTTTTCATAAAAAAAAGGGAGAACTTTGTTCTCCCACAAAGGATATATGTTATTGTACCAAATACAGAGCTATAAAATCAATACAAAAGCCCTCTACTTGTATACTAGTAGAGGACTTTCGATATACTTATAAATTTTTATCATAAATACATAATTCAACCCTAATATATTTTAATTAGCACATCAATTGTTCTTGTGCTTTATACATACATAGAGCTGCTGCCACACTCACATTTAAGGATTCTATATCTCCATACATAGGAATCATAATACGGTGTTTACATAGATTCATAACCTCTGGTGTTACACCATTCCCTTCATTGCCTAAAATCAACATACAACGTTTATCATAGGCCACCATATGGTATGGTTTTGAATTATCTAGGGCAGTTACATAGGTAGACATATTAGATTCTGCAATAAGATCATTAAGCATAGATAATGTAACATCTTCATAAACAGGTATTTTATGTAATGCACTCATTGTACTACGTACAGTCTTACCATTATATGGATCAACAGTACCTTTCATTAAAAATATCCCCTTCACACCTGCCGCTACAGCGGTACGTAAAATCGTACCTAGATTACCCGGGTCTTGTACGCCATCTAATGTAATATATACACCATCTTCAATAGAAATTGATTCCATACTATGTTTAGGTTTAGATACTATTGCAACGATACCTTGTCCATTTACGGTGTTATCAATTTTATCAAATACTGGATCTTGAGCAATATAAGTAGGTATCGATTGCATCGACTCTAAGGATAATAATGCCTCTATATTTTTATCTTTACATTTAGATTCGCGTATAACAATTGCTTTTATTACTCCCATAGTTGAAATATCACGAATGGAACGAATCCCTTCTACAATGTATTCACCATATTTACTACGATTTTTGCGTTGCCCTAGAGAAACTATATGCTTTATAGTTTTATTATCTTTAGATTGGATAAATTCCATGCTAACTCCCACTTTTTTGACGAATCCATAGATTATAAAAGGCGCCCTTTAACTCAATCAATTCGTTGAAAGAACCTTTTTCTTTTATTTTACCATATTCAATATAAACAATTTCATTGGCGTCTTGTACGGTGGATAGCCGATGAGCAATACTTACGATTGTTTTACTGCCACGGATATTTTCGATACTTGCTTGTATTTGTTTTTCCGTATGACTATCAATATTAGCAGTTGCTTCATCTAATAATAAAATAGGTATATTTCTTATTAATGTACGACCAAAGGCTAGTAATTGCTTTTGTCCATCTGATAATAAAGAACCTAAGTACCCAACAGGTGTATTATAGCCTTCAGGTAATTGTTCAATCATAGTATCTAAATTTACTTGTTTTGCAGCTTTTACCATTTCATCATGAGATATAGAGTTATCAAAAAGTGTAAGATTATCTTTAATAGAACCTTTAAATAAGTAAGCTTGTTGGAATACATAGCCCATTAAATGACGAAGTACAGAAGTATCATATTTTGAAATATCAATACCATTAATGTAGATGGAACCTTTTGTAGGTTTATAGATACCCATTAGTAAGGATAATAATGTGGACTTACCACTACCGGATGGACCTACAATACCAGTAAAATCACCAGCTTTAATATGTAAGGTGAAATCTTGTAATGCATAGACATCGTTATTCTCATAGGAAAACCAAACATGATCAAATTCAATTGATTCTACAGGAATCAGTTCCTTTGGAACTTCATCCACCATATTTCGCTCTTTTTCCTCTAATAATGGAACTAACCGCTCTGCACCAGCTAATGAACTTTGCAGGGAATTATATTTGTCTGCAATGTCCTTTAATGGTTGAAAGAATCGATCCATATATTGAATGAAAGCAAAAACAGTACCTGCATCAGCTATAGAATCAATTAAATTGGTAGTGGTAAATATAACAATTAATGCTACAAAAAATAATCCATCAACGAGAGGTCTAAAAATAGAAAATGTTGTTACTTCAAAAAGACCGGCTTCTAAAAAACCTTTATTAACCGTATTGTAACGCTCCTCAATTTCTTTTTCACCGCTATAAGATTTGACAATGACTATGTAGTTTAATAGCTCTTTAATACTCGCATTAGAGGCAGCTACAGAACGGCGAACTTGACGGAATGCTTTACGAGAAAACTTTTGGAATACCCATATGATTACGCCCATGATTGGTAATAAAATCGTCATGATAATTGCTAACGGTACATTAATAGCATACATGAATCCTAAAATACCGATAATCATTAAGCCGCTACTCGCTAAATTCAATAGTACGTCTGTATATAAGGTACGAAGTGATTCTACATCATTAGTAATACGAGTTACCCAATTACCAATGGGTAATTTATAAAACTCATCATGGGACTTATGAAGTATCTTTTGAAATACAATGGCACGTATATTATAAATAATTTTTTGTCCAAAGCTTTTCAAAAAATAATTTTCTACAAATATACATAACACACTACCAATAATAGTAAGACCATATATTACAGCATAATATTCGATAACATTAATATCATTAGTAGCAAAGCCGAGATCAATAACTTGCTTAGTTATATAAGGTCTTAAAAGTAAAAGTACTAAATTGCCAGCTAGCGCAATGGTAGCTAATAATAAAATCCCCAAATAAGGCTTAATATACGCAGTTATATAGGAGAACAAAGCCCAATCATTTTTAAAATTACGCTTTTTCATTACTAGCCCCTCCTTTCTGCGCTTCATATAAGGTGTGATATAAGCCTTTTTTAGCTAATAATTCTTCATGAGTACCTTCTTCTACAATACGGCCCTCATCAAATACAAGGATTTTATCTGCTTTTTCTATAACCTCTAAACGCTGTGAAATGAACAATATAGTTTGTGCATTTACCGTATGTAATGTCTCTAAAATAGTATTTACTGTTACTGCATCTAAAGCTGAGAAACAATCGTCTAATAATAAATATGGTGCATTTTTGTAAAATCCTCGAGCCATATTAATACGTTGCTTTTGACCACCAGATAAGTCATGTCCTTCTTCTGCGAGAGTATGTAAGTCATTATCTAATAGATTTCCTAAATCTCTATATAGGTCGGCTTTTTTAGCAGCCACCTCTACAGATTCATGCATAGGTAAATTTTTACCAAATTTAATATTATCTTCAATAGTAGTACTCAACAAGTAAGACTGAGTTGGTACATAAGCTATTGAATTTCGAAGCTTAGATAAAGGTATATCTGAAATATCTTGGTTCCCAAAATAAATAGATTTAGCGGGGCTTTGTTGCAAACCAATGAGTAATTTAAAGAGAGTACTTTTACCAGATCCAGGTTTACCAACAATGCCTATAAAAGAGCCTTTACGAATAGTTGTAGATACTTGAGACAATGCATGACCTTTAGAATTTTCATAATTAAAATCTAAATATCGTATATTAATATCCTCAAGTGGTAATACTTCAGTTGAGTCATCAATTGACTCTATTGGTAGTCGTAAGAAATCGGTAATACGATCTAACGATGCCAAGCCTTTTTGTACAATCGAAATGAGTCCACCAAAGCCAATTAAAGGTCCTACGATTAGCATAATGAATGAATTGATAGTTACAAATTCACCTATGGACATTTGACCATTTACAGCTAGGTGACCACATATGAAAATACTGATACTAATACAAATAAACGGTGCAATTCTTGTTAACGGTGTTAGTACAGAATCTAATAAGGCAACCTCCATATTTTTCTTATAGTTCAATTTATTTATTTTTTCAAACGAGTCAGAAATAATACGTTCTCGATTAAAGGCTCTAATTACATCTATACCTTGGAATAATTCTTGCCCAAACTCTGTCATATCACTATAAGTAGCTTGAGCACTACGCTGTTTAGCACGTAATTTTCTGCCCAACACAAATATTGCAACAATGATGAAGAATACAGGTGTCATGATTTTAAAAGCTAATAGACCATCTATTTTTTGTATTAAAATAATAGATCCTACAATGGAATAAAATATAATATCCACCACGATCATTACACCTAAACCTAACGCTACACGAAGAGATGTAACATCATTTGTCATCAACGCCATAACTTTACCAGGTCCATTTGCCTCATAATATGTTGTTTTTATTTGTAATGCTTTTCTACACAAGATTTCACGAAAAAGGTACTCCATACGACGGATGGAACCAAGTAAGGTGCGTCGCGAAATAACTTTTAGAATCGTTATAATAATAAATAATAAAATAAAGTAAATAATATAATTGACTAAGCCCTCTTTATTGTGACTTAGTGTATCGATGGCATTACCAATGAATTGTGGAACAAATAAAAATGCTATATCAATAGCGATTAGCATAGTTAAGCCGATGGCATATACCCAGCCTTCTCGGCGGAAAAACTGCATAAATAGCTCTATAGGTTTCATAGGACCTCTCAGTTAAATTTCTGTATTACAGGATTATCATTATTTAAATATACTCCTTATAGTATACACATTTTTTTCATATATCATAATACACCTATACGTATATAATGTAGTTTTAAGATATTTTCTTGATTATGAAGCCAATAACATAC
The DNA here is from genome assembly GCF_020687175.1 of Veillonella fallax. NCBI lineage: Bacteria > Bacillati > Bacillota > Negativicutes > Veillonellales > Veillonellaceae > Veillonella > Veillonella fallax. The sequence goes on from NZ_JAJEQD010000005.1 coordinate 58,015, forward strand.
TATTTATTCCCTTAAAAACACTATATCGAATTTTTTAGTTTACTTATGGTAATGTAAGTGTTATACTATGCATAGATACAAAACGTATCCTTACGAACATTAGAATTAAAACTCTTAGGAGGAATACAACATGGAAAAACGTACTGGCGTAGTAACATTTGCAGGTGGCCCTATCACATTGGTTGGTCCAGAAGTTAAAGTAGGTCAACAAGCTCCTGACTTCACAGTTTTAAGCAACGACTTACAACCTAAAACATTAAAAGATTTCGAAGGTAAAGTAAAAGTTATCTCCGTTGTTCCTTCCCTTGATACAGGCGTTTGTGACGCTCAAACTCGTTGGTTCAACCAAGATGCTACTGCACTTTCTGATGATGTTGTAGTATTGACAATTTCTATGGACTTGCCTTTCGCTCAAAAACGTTGGTGTGGCGCTGCTGGCGTAGATAAAGTTATTACTTTGTCTGACCACAAAGACGCTTCCTTCGGTGAAAACTATGGCTTCTTGATTGAAGAACTTCGTCTTTTAACTCGTGGCGTAGTAGTAATCAACAAAGAAAATAAAGTAACTTATGTTGAATACGTTCCTGAAGTAACTCAAGCAGTTAACTTCGATGCTGCATTAGAAGCAATTAAAGCTGATATCTAATCCTTTGATATTCTCTTGATTATACTGTGGTGTAATCGTAAAAAGACCGTACGGTGTACGGTCTTTTTTATGTGGTATAGTATTTAGATATTTATTGTAGGTGAATTATATATGTGGATACGTATTTCTAAATTATTATTAACTATAAAAAATATAGCCCTTGTAGGTGTAGGCATTGCTCTTTGTATTGCCCTCATTAATACCTTAATTAGCCTAGGATTTATTACGTGGGCAAATATCCAAGGTTATAGCACTTACTATTTATTAATTGAAGAATTAATTACCTTCTTCTTATACTTTGAGTTTATTGCTCTCATCGTAAAATACTTTAAAAATAACTTCCACTTCCCGCTTAATTTCTTTTTATATATTGGCATAACTGCAATTGTTAGACTGCTAATCATCGATCATGAATCGTCATATGATAATTTAATCTGGTCTGTTGCAATTTTTGTACTTGTATGTAGCTTAGTACTAGTAGAAAAGTTTATAGGACATAACGAGTAATAGCTTTAACGGCTAAATTATAAAAAGTTAATATGAATAAAAGGGCTCCTACAAATGTAGGAGCCCTTTTTGAGTAATAGAATCAACCGATATTAGAAGATGTTTTTTGCATAGTTAGCATATTTAGCTTCTAATTCTTCCATTTTATCGTTCATTTCAATTTGCAATTGAGATGCTAAGTCATATTCACCAGAGTTAAGTGCATCGATTAAACGAGTGAATAAAGATTTACGATCATCGCTATCTTTAGCAAGATAGAAACGTAAGTCGTTAACTTCTGCAAAACGTTTATCATCTACACTATTACGGCTATCAGTATGAATAGCTACCATCTTACGAACTGTATCAAGATTATCCGGAATTAAGCGGTGAGCCAATACAAGTTTCCAACGTTTCAAGATAGATGCGATAAAGGAATCCATCAAGTCTTTTGCGAATGCATTGCCTTGAGCTAATGTTTCAACTAATTCAGGATTGTTATGGTAACCTTTAATGTTTTCCCATACAGTGGCTGGTGCAACACCAAACATTTGATTACGTTCTTCTTGAGTGAAATCATCGAATACGTCTTTTTCTGTACGATATGCACGATTTGTAGCAAGGTAATCAGCAGATTCACCCACTTCTTTGGAAAGCTCTGCTTCTAATTGTGCTTGTGTTTTACCAGATGTAATAGCATATTTCATACCATCAAATGCAGAGATGAAGATTAATGCTAATGCAGTATATGTATTTGTGTAAGGGTTTGGAGAACGCAATTCATAACGTGTAGCCATAGGATTATCGATATCACGAATCAAACCACAAAGGATTGTACGGTTACGGCTTGGTTCGGAAGGATCAGTACCTAAAGATGTAACGATACATACTGGAGCTTCGAAACCAGGTTTTAAACGATTTAAGGAGTCTGTTGTAGAACTGATAAATGGATTGATTGCTTCATAGTGTTTCAATAACCCCATGATAGCACCAATACCCAAGGAGCTAGCAGATTCTTTACGCATATCTTCTGGGCTAAACAAGTTTACAAGTTTACCAGATTTTAATTTAGCCATAACACCAAAGTGTGTATGTTCACCAGAACCAGCTACGCCAATAATAGGTTTTGCATTGAATGTTACATCAAGACCATTTTCACGGAACACTTCACGAACGATAATACGCGCTTGTAATTCATTATCTGCTGTTTGCAATGGGTTATTAGAGAATTTCCAGTCGATTTCTAATTGTTCTAGTACAACTGCTTCATGACCATCTTCATCAAGTTTAGCTTTAACGCCACCTACTTCCTTATGGCCCATTTCTGCAACCATACCGTATTGGTCTAAGCGTTCAACTGCTTGTTCTAATGCAGTACGAACTGTACCATGTGTACGTTGCCAGTATTGTTCTTGTAATTTTTGAGATACGGATAATTCTTTTTTAGTAACTGTTCTAGATGGAGTTTTTACCCAGAATTCCAATTCTGTAGCAGATGTAAAGATAATATCTACAACGTCATCAGCTTTCACATGAGGCATACCAGGTAGACCATGTTCTTTGATCAAGGATAATAGTTCTGCACGAACATAATCACAGCTATTTTTTAAGATAGAACGAGAGTCAACATAACGGTAGTTATGCATCAAGAATGCAGGAATACGAAGTGTACCAGTTGGTAAACCTGTTGCTTCATCGATATTTTCATAGTTATAATCAACGAACCAGTTTACACTTGGGTCGCCCCACATATCTACACGTGCATTATTCAATGTGGCAATATTTGTAAGTACTACAGAAGAACCATCTGTTTGAACAGCACGACCTTCGAAGAATGCCTCATAATCATCAAAGAATGCTGCCATAGGGATTTTTTCATCTGTATCATTACCAGCTAAATCAATACCTACAAGAGATACAAATTTAATTTCTGGATGTTGTTCTAATAGTGCAAGAACACCTTCTTTACCATATTGACCTGCTGGAATGTAATACAATAAATCTTTAGTATTAGTCATAATGGTTCCTCCTAAAAATAAAAAGACTCCAACAAATAGATATATATTCCATATATCTAACGTGGAGTCTTCGTTGACCAATTATTTTGTTGAAATCATAATATCATATAGTGAAAATACATGTCAATAACTTTCTATAGAATTTCATAATTCTCTTAAGTATAGTTTTAAGAGTTCTATGTTAATGAATTAAATATACTAACTATATCAACTGTTTAATTAGCTATTTTACAATATATTATCCAAGTAACTCTTTAACGATATTATTAACTACTTTACCATCTGCACGGCCTTTAGTTTTTGGCATTACATGTTTCATAACATTTCCCATATTTACAGCATCGCCACATGCAGCAATCGCTTCTTTTACGACTGTACGAATTTCATCTTCACTCATTTGAGCTGGTAAATATTTTTGTAGTACTGCCATCTCTTCTTTAACATGACTAATTAAGTCTTCACGACCCGCTTTTTCAAATTCAACTAAAGAATCTTGGCGAGTTTTCATTTCTTTCGCCAAAATCCCAAGAATACCATTATCATCAAGCTCAACTTTATCATTGATTTCTGTATTCTTAATAGCACTATTAACCATGCGAATTACAGAAAGAGCGGTTTTACCTTCTTCACGCGCTTTCATAGCCGCTTTCATATCTTCTTTTAATTGATCTTTTAAGCTCATAGTTCCTCCTATTTTATATATAAAGAAACCCTAATTCTGGATTTCATGAAGCCATGAAAAGGCAGAATTAGGGTAATCATCTTATGCTCTGAATTTGCGTTTTCTTGCTGCTTCAGATTTTTTCTTTCTTTTTACGCTTGGTTTTTCGTAGTGTTCGCGTTTTCTTACTTCAGACAAAACACCCGCTTTTTGGCAGGAGCGTTTGAATCGACGAAGAGCACTTTCAAGCGTTTCGTTTTTACCGACTTTGATTTCAGACATCTATATCCCTCCCTCCAAAAATAATCTCGGGAAGTGCTGATAATTTACATACGCACATATAATATTATATGTATAGGTATAGATGTTGTCAATATTTTCCGGTATATTTTATAGGAATTTTAATAAGTATTATAAAAAGAATACATTATACTCAATTTTAAGCTTCAGGCCAGCCCATTTCTTCGCCACCTAATAGATGTGCATGCATATGGAATACAGTTTGACCTGCTTTTGCGCCAGTATTAAAGATCAAACGATAACCATCTTTAGAAATACCTAGTTCTTTCGCTACATCACGTACGAATGGCAATAAACCTTCCACATAGTCTTCATTTTTTTCAGTAAGATGAGCAATGTTAGCTACATGATTTTTTGGCACAATAAGAACATGTACTTTTTTCACTGGTTCAATATCATGGAATGCATAAAATTTATCGTTTTCTAATACTTTTTTAGATGGAATTTCACCATTGATAATTTTACAGAAAATGCAGTCACTCATACGATAACTCCTTATTCAATAATTAAATAATTATCTTCTAAACCTACAACAGTACCTCCGATTAGATCACCAATCTTATGTAATCCATCAGACTTTACTTTACCATTTATATACTCATTTGTTAAGCCCATATAATATCCATTCTCTTCTTTTTCGATGAGAATCTCACCAGGCTTACCAATGCGAGATTTTGCGTATGCTTCATAGCCAGATTGGCTAAGACCATTCAAAAGTGCTACACGAGTCTTTTTAACGGCTTCTGGCACTTGATCAGACATAGTAGCTGCTGGTGTACCTTCACGAATAGAGTATGGGAAGGCATGAATATGAGTAAAGCCTATTTCTCGCACTGTATTTAATGTTTCTTCAAAATCCTCATCTGTTTCTTGTGGGAATCCTGCAATTATATCAGTTGTAATTGATAAATCTTTAATACGAGAACGTAAATTTGCAATCAAGTCTTTATATTCTTGTAATGTATAGTGGCGTTTCATCAATTGTAATACATGGTCAGAACCAGCTTGTAGTGGTAAATGTAAATGTGGACAAACACGTTTATTAGTAGCCATTAATTCTACTAACTCATCAGAAACCTCTACAGACTCAATAGACCCGAAACGAATACGATATAAATTAGGAATCTCTAATAAAGCTTTTACTACATCGGCTAATGTAGGGCGGCCTGGCAATTCTACACCATAATTCCCCAAATGTATACCTGTTAATACGATTTCATGGAATCCATGGTCTACTAAACGTTTTGCTTCTTGTACAATATCATCCACTTTACGAGATTTCAATTTTCCTCGAGTATAAGGAATGATACAAAAGGCGCAATAGTTATTACAACCTTCTTGAATTTTCATGAAAGCACGAGCTTTATCAGATTCATTACCATATAATGGCATTTCTTCAAAGTTAGACTCGTTCATAATATCTCTAACAGCATTGATTTGACGTTCTGTAGATTCTAATTGCTCTACTAGCTCAACGATTTTAGATCGATTATTGGTACCAATAACGAGGTTAACACCATCGATAGCTGCAATAGCATCTGGATCAAGTTGAGCATAACAACCAGTTACAATAACATAGGCATCCTCATTTTGACGCTTAGCTTTCCGAATTAATTGACGGGATTTCTTTTCCCCCATATTCGTTACAGAACATGTATTAATTACATATATATCAGCTTTTTCATCGAAGTCTACTGCTTCGTAATTATTTTGTAAAAATAAACCTTTCATAGCATCTGTGTCATACTGATTGACGCGACAGCCCAAGGTTGTAAAAGCAACGGTTTTCATTGCACCTCTCTATTCTTATTTAATTTATAGTTCTAATTCATATTGAATCATTGCTAATGATCCAATGGCAGCTGTTTCAGCTCGTAAAATAGTATTGCCCAGCGATACTGATTTGCCACCACTCTCTATAATAGCATTGATTTCCTTCTCTTGATAGCCCCCCTCTGGACCAACACAGATTAGAATATCAGTTATAGTTTGATTAGTGTGTACTGATTGTAGTGCAGACTTAATAGTGTGACCATCTTCATTTTCATAGGCTACTAGTTTTAATGCGTCAGCTTCGATTGCTAATACTTGTGAAAGCGTTTCACCTACTACAAGTGTGGGCAGTTGATTGCGTCCACACTGTTGGGCTGCTTCTAGCATAATTTTTTCCCAACGACTGACTTTTGATTGTAGTTTTTTATCATCATATTTAGCTACACAGTTTGCCGTAGATACAAGATAAATGGTATCTACATTTAACTCTGTCGCCTTTTGTAATACCCATTCTAACTTTTCACCTTTCAATAAGGATTGAACTAGAATAGTTCGATACGACGATACATCAGACGCTACATATTCAATAAGTTTAGCCTGTGCTATACCATCAACTTCATCGGTAATCTGATAGATACCACAACGATTATCACTGCCCGTTACAGTAATGGGTTTCTCCATATTATGACGAAATACATGTAACACATGATGCGTCACATCTTTCGGTAATTCTATTCTTTCATCTAATGGTGTAGGAATAAAAATCTTTTTCATCGCTTTTTTAGCGCAAATGTATGCCAAGGCCCTGCAATGCGCTCCTCAATAATATGCCAATCAGCCTTAATATATGGCATAATCTCATCATGCCGTTCATCTATAATGCCACTTATAATTAAAATCCCCTTATCCTCTAGTTTTTTACCAATTTGAGGTAATAGTATTTTAAGTGGATCCACTGTTAAGTTAGCTAAAATTAATTTGGCAGTACCATTGAAATCACTATCCAAATTACCACAAATAATCTCTGCAGATACATGATTATTCTCACAGTTAATACGAGCTTGATTGGCAGCATATTCCTCAATATCAATCCCAACCAAATGCTTGATCCCTAAATGTGCTGCTACCAATAAGAGAATACCCGTTCCTGTACCAATATCTAAACAAGTAACTTGATTAAGATCCATGGATTCACTATAAGATTTCAATAGTTCGGCACATGTACGTGTTGTCTCATGAGAGCCAGTACCAAAGGAAATATCGGAATCGATTTCTATAATTGTTTTATTGTGGACATTATCATATTCTTGCCAAGCAGGTTTAATAATTAAATTAGGTAGAATTTCTGTAGGTTCAATATATTGCTGCCAAGAATTAAGCCATGTAGATTCATCTAATATATTTGTATCAACGGATGTGACACTAATATTTGCTTCTGTAAGACGTTTTTCTAAGTCTGACTTAATTGTATTAGAGTCCAATGATGGATCTGCATACATAGTTAATTTAATTAAATTTGGTTGATTTTCTACATCTTCTTCTATAATTCCATTGTCTGCATAATCGTCAAAAAGAGTAGTCACCTCATCGGTGGCTACTCTTTCACAGACAATGGATACTTCTATCCACTGCATATATGCTCCTTTATAGGGAATGTGACGGAACAAACCATTCCTTCACATGAGCTGTTCATTTAGTCAAAACGTCCTTAATTTTTTCAAAGAGACTTTTGCTCACTTGTAAGTTATTTACATCTTCGTTACTTTCGTTTGCAAAGCGTAATAACAACTCACGTTGAGTATCTGTCAACTTCTTAGGCGTTTGAACAGTTACCACAATATGTTGGTCCCCTCGTTGCTTAGGGTTACGCAAATATGGAATACCTTTGCCCTTTACGCGGAATGCCGTTCCCGTTTGAGTACCTTCTGGGATCTTTAACTCTACTTTACCATCTAAGGTGTTAACTTGTATAGTAGCACCTAATGCAGCTTGAGCAAAACTAATATTTACACGGCTAATAACGTCATTACCATTTCGTTCAAATTCCTTATGAGGACGAACAAAGATATATACGTAAAGGTCACCCTTAGGACCGCCCAAAATACCTGGTTCCCCTTCATTAGCTACACGTAAGCGAGAACCGCTGTCTACGCCAGCTGGAATCTTGATAGAAATCTTGCGCTTAGCAAGCATTTCACCTGTACCACGGCATTTAGAACAAGGTTTTTCAATGCTTTTACCAGTACCATGACAACGAGAACAAGTGCGAACGGATTGCATACGTCCAAATGGAGTATTTTGAATAACCGCTTCTTGACCAGAACCATGACAGTTTGGACAAGTATCGACACGAGATCCTGGTTCACCACCAGTACCATGACAGTGATCACATTCTTCATGACGATGCACTTCTATTTCCATAGATTTACCAAAGGCTGCATCTTCAAAGGAAATATCAATATCTTCGCGCAAGTCATTGCCTTTTTGAGGGCCTTGTTGTTGGCGACCACCGCCAAACATGCCACCAAAAATGTCGCCAAAGATATCACCAAAGCCGCCAGCTTGACCACCGAAACCGCCAAAGCCTCCTTGGAAACCACCGGCGCCAGCGCCGCCTCCTTGTTTGAAGGCGTCGTGGCCGAATTGGTCATATTGAGCTTTTTTAGTTTCGTCAGACAATACTTCGTAAGCTTCGTTCGCTTCTTTAAACTTTGCTTCCGCTTCCTTAGGATTATCTTTATTTACATCTGGATGGTATTGGCGTGCCTTTTTACGGAAGGCCTTTTTGATTTCATCTTGAGAGGCATTTTTACTGACCCCTAAGATGTCATAATAATCACGTGCCATTAGTTACCAACCCTTCTTATTTCTTATCGTCATCCACTACTGTGTAATCAGCATCAACTACATTGTCATCAGATTTTGTTTGTTGTTGACCTTGCTCTGCACCACCAGCTGCTTGTTGAGCTTGTTGTGCTGCTGCATACATTTGCTCAGCTAATTTATGTAATGGTTGTTCCAAAGCTTCACTGTCTTTTTTGATATCTTCGATGTTGCCTGCTTCGATAGATTTTTTCAATTTATCTTTTGCTTCTTCAACTTCTTTCAACAAAGCTGTGTCGCCTTTACCATCAAGTTCTTTCAATGCTTTTTCAGCTTGGTATACCAAGGAATCTGCATTGTTTTTAACATCTAATTCTTCTTTTCTAGCTTTATCTTCTGCTGCATGTGCTTCAGCTTCTTTAACCATGCGATCGATTTCGTCTTCTTTTAAACCGCTAGAAGAAGTGATTGTAATTTTTTGTTCTTTTTGAGTACCCAAGTCTTTTGCTTTTACATGTACGATACCATTAGCATCGATGTCGAATGTTACTTCGATTTGAGGAACCCCACGAGGAGCTGCTGGAATACCATCCAAGTTAAAGCGACCCAATGTTTTATTATCTGCTGCGAACTCACGTTCACCTTGTAATACATGGATATCTACAGATGGTTGATTATCTGCTGCAGTGGAGAATACTTGAGATTTAGATGTAGGAATTGTAGTGTTACGATCAATAATACGTGTGAATACACCACCCATTGTTTCAATACCAAGAGACAATGGAGTTACATCAAGTAACAATACGTCTTTAACTTCACCTACTAATACACCACCTTGAATAGCAGCACCAATAGCTACACATTCATCTGGGTTAACGTTTTTAGTTGGTTCTTTACCCAATACTTTTTTAATAGCGTCTTGTACAGCTGGAATACGGCTAGAACCACCAACTAACAACACTTTATCGATATCGGATGCAGATAAACCAGCATCGTTCATAGCTTTACGAGTAGGTTCGATAGTAGCTTGTACCAAATCAGCAGTTAATTCTTCGAATTTAGCACGAGTCAATGTTACATCCAAGTGTTTAGGACCAGTAGCATCAGCTGTGATGAATGGCAAATTGATATTTGTACTTGCTACGCCAGACAATTCAATTTTTGCTTTTTCAGCAGCTTCTTTTAAACGTTGATCAGCTAATTTATCATTGGATAAATCGATACCTGTTTCTTTTTTGAACTCTTCAATAAGGTAGTTCATAATGCGTTGGTCGAAGTCATCACCACCAAGATGGTTGTTACCAGATGTTGCTAATACTTCGAATACGCCATCGCCAAGTTCAAGAATGGATACGTCGAATGTACCACCACCAAGGTCAAATACAAGAACTTTACCATCTTCATCTTTATCTACGCCATATGCAAGAGCTGCTGCTGTTGGTTCGTTGATGATACGAAGTACTTCAAGGCCTGCAATGGCACCAGCGTCTTTAGTAGCTTGACGTTGAGCATCTGTAAAGTATGCAGGAACTGTGATAACTGCTTGTTTAACAGGTTCGCCCAAATATGCTTCTGCATCAGCTTTGATTTTTTGAAGAATCATTGCAGAAATTTCTTGAGGAGTATAAGATTTACCTTCTACAGTTACTTTGTAGTCTGTACCCATGTGACGTTTAATAGAAATGATTGTGTTTTCTGGGTTAGATACAGCTTGACGTTTAGCCAATTGACCTACTAAACGTTCGCCATTTTTTGCAAAACCAACAACGGAAGGAGTAGTACGAGCGCCTTCTTGGTTAGTAATAACCGTAGGTTCGCCGCCTTCCATAACCGCAACACAAGAGTTTGTAGTACCTAAATCAATACCAATTACCTTTGCCATAATATATGCCTCCTAAAACCTTTATAATCTATTCAACAACTTTTACCATTGCTGGACGAATACAACGACCATCAACAGTATAGCCAGTTTGCAATACTTCACATACCGTATCAGATTCATATTCATCTGACGGCACTCGCATAATCGCTTGATGGAAATTTGGATCAAATGGTTTACCTACCGCATCGATAACGGCTAAACCATGTTTAGATAACATAGCCATCAAGTTTTGATGGATCATGATAAATCCATCAAGGAATACCTTTGCATCACCTTCCACTGGGCTTTGAACAGCTCGTTCAAAGTTATCTAATACAGGAAGTAGATCTGTAAGTACATCCCCTTTAACATATCCTGCAAGTTGCTCTTTTTCTTGATTAGTACGACGTTTGAAGTTGTCGAAGTCCGCTTGTAAACGCTTATAGCGATTATCAAAGTCTGCTTTGAGCTCCTCTAATACTTGAGCTGCGTCCGCCACAACTTCTTCGGCTTCCTCAACAGCTGGCGTCTCTACATTTGTAGTTTCCACTGTTTCGTCAACTGTTTCTTGTTTAATGTCTTGTTCTTCAGCCATTATATGCCCTTTCTATTTTTGTTCTTTTACCATAGATTCCATTATATGTTTCATATGAGACAACATGCCAATGATACGACCATATTCCATTCGTGTCGGTCCTAGAATAGCAAGAGTACCGATAGGTTGATCTTGATTTGTAAAATCAGCTTGTACTACACTCATCGATTGCAGTGCTTCGGTATCATTTTCATTGCCAATCTTTACCTTTACAGGTGTAGGTGAATCATCTTTTAATAGTTGCCCCAATTGATTTTGTTCTTCCACTAATGAAAGTAAGGGTTGTACCTTTTCAACAGACTTAAACTCTGGTTGATTTAACAACTCTGTGGTACCTACAGAATAGAACAACTTACGTTTATTAATTGCTCGTAATAATGTTTCTGAAAGGATCATCAAAATCCCTTGGGGTCCTTCCATATGAATCAATAGTGTTCCCAACGCTTCAGCCGTTACATGACCAATACCTATATTCTGTAAAGCATTGCTAAATTGCATAGCTAAACTTTGTAATAAATCAGGCGAAACGCCTTCAGTAAAGTACATTAATTCATTATCAAGAGCACCAGTCTCAGTAATAACAACCATAACAGCTTGATGTGAATCAAGCGGCAATACATGAATGTATTTGATTAATGCTCTATCATGGGCTGGAGCTAAGAACAAACTCATGCTATGGCTAACTTGTGATAATAATTTAGCCATATTTAAGAAGAGCTCACTGGTAGATCCATTAGAATGTTTCCATAACATTTCAATTTTCTCAGCATCCTGTAATGGAACAGGTTGTTGACTCAACATAGAATCAACATATAAGCGATAGCCTTTAGCTGAAGGAATACGTCCCGCCGATGTATGAGGTTGCTCCAAATAGCCTAACTCCTCTAAATCGGACATTTCATTTCGTACTGTTGCAGGACTAATACCAAGATTATAATTCTTTGCAATCGTCCTGGAACCTACAGGTTCAGCAGATTTAACGTAGTCTTCAATTATGGCTCGCAAGATGCGCTGTTTTCTTTCATCCATAATGACACCTCTTGTTAGCACTCATAAACTTTGAGTGCTAATCGCATGTATAATATTATCACATTGGAAAAAATTGTCAAGCAAAAAAATCCTTAAAAAGTCAAATAATATCTATTTAGTCAAAAAGACAATTGAATATTTTTAATTAATTAGTCAAAAAATCAAAGTGTAATAATAAGAAAACACTTATACTATCTACATTTATGTCATATTCTAAAATCTAAATAGTAGAATATGATGGTCTAATAAAATTTGTATTATTAAAACCATGAAATAGTATAAGTGTTTATATATCTAATAATTTTATTGTTACTAAAATTCAGAGAAAAACCAATCACTCTCTAGATAAACGTACAGATTAAGAATTTATAAAACCATTAGCACTTAAAATATAGCTATTTATAGTTCTACACCTTCTAATGGATTACCTAGGCGTTCTAATAATTTTCCCATACGCTCACGGGGCTCGCCATGTTCTGCATACCAATCTACTAAGATATCTACAGCTTTTTTGGATTGCTCAACAGTAAGCTTTCTAGCCAAAATTTTACCAGCCTCTGGTCGCATTCCTGTATTGCCGCCAACAGCTAACATAAAACCTTGAGACGTACCAATAAAAGCAATATCTTTTACCATTGCATCTGGACAGTTACGACCACAGCCACTGATACCAATTTTGCACTTGTGAGATGTTTTTCGGCCGTAATGTTTTCTCTCTACATAATCAGCCAATTCTTTAGTTTCCATTTGGCCATTTTTACAATAGCCTTTACCTACGCAGGCGATTAAGGAATTAACACCCCTATGAATAACAGTAGTCACACCTTCAGGCAGTTCAGAGATAAGCTGTTCTTTATCATCTTTTTCTATACCTGTAATTTGTATACCTGTTACAACATGACGGAAGGATCCTCCATATTTTTCAGCCAGTGTTATACATGCTTTCATTTGATCTAAAGTAAATTCATTATGCAAACCGTGTAATATTACAGATGTCTTCATCGTTCCTCCTCAAATCTAGCATGCTTATTCATCATCATCCTATTTATACTAACATATTAGATTTTGAGAAACTGTGAGAAATTACTCACGAATAAATTGACTAAACACATAATTCCCATGCTTGGCACCTTCAGGGGTTAAATGATAGGTACCATTTTGATACGTTAATAAACCTTTACTATCTAAATCTTTTATTGTAGTACCAAATAAATCATGAACAGATACGCCAAATCTTTTTTCAAATTTTTGCTCATCAAGCCCCCATTTAGTGCGAAGCGCTAAAAAGCAAAAGTCCTCTTGAGCCCTCTCTACAGAAATCGTCTCCGTATCGATAGTGGGCATAATATATCGATCAACGGATTGTATATAAGGCATTATATTACGATTATTACTACGGCGTACTCCGTCATAGAAGGAATGCGCACCAGCACCAAAGCCTAAATAGTCTATATAGTGCCAATATTTTAAATTATGACGACTATAGGAATTACCCTTCGCGAAATTTGAAATCTCGTATCGCTCAAATCCTAATTCTTTTAAACCAGACATCATCGTATCATACATTAACTCATCTATACTTTCACTAGGAATAGAGATCAAGTTCTTATGTACTAAATGATATAAATATGTGCCTATCTCAACTTGTAAGCCATACGTAGAAATATGATTAATCGGTAGGTCTTTTACAATATTTAAATTACGCTGAATATCCTCTAAGGTTTGTCGTGGTAAACCATAGATTAAATCAATATTAATATCAGTAAATCCCGCCTCTTTAGCATCGTAAACAGCTTGTTTAGCCTTTTCACCATTATGACTGCGATGCAACATAGTAAGCGCCTTATCATCAAAGGTTTGAACACCAAAACTAATGCGATTAAAACCTAGTTTAACTAACTTAGTTAGATACTGTAGATCTACTTCACCAGGATTAGACTCTATAGTCATATGACAATCATCAGTAATTGTAAAAGTACTTTTGATTTTATCTACAATCATCTGTAGTTGTTGAATTGATAATTCAGTAGGCGTACCACCACCAAAGTAAATCGTATCAATGGACCGCTCTTTAGATTCAGGATGTTCAGAAACCCAAAGATCCATCTCTTGTACTAAGGCATAGACATAGGTTTCATAATAATCTTGTAAATTTTGATAGGCAGGAAAATCACAGTACATACATTTCTGTTTACAAAAAGGGATATGGACATACAAGCCCATATCCCCAAGTGTAGACAGATTCAAAGTATTAGAATCTGTTTTCATTATATTAGTCCTCAACCTTGAGAATAGCCATGAATGCTTCTTGTGGAATCTCTACAGATCCTACAGACTTCATGCGTTTCTTACCGGCTTTTTGTTTTTCTAGCAATTTACGCTTACGAGAAATATCGCCACCATAACATTTAGCCAAAACATCTTTACGCCAAGCTTTTACAGTTTCACGAGCTACAATCTTCGTACCTACTGCTGCTTGAATAGGAATTTCAAACATTTGACGAGGAATTAATTCTTTTAATTTTTCCGCTAATGCACGTCCTCGTGTAGCAGCTCGATCCTTGTGTACAATAATGGACAAAGCATCCACAGGATCACCATTTAAGAGAATATCCATCTTAACCATTGGAGATTGTTTATAGCCAATCAATTCATAGTCAAGAGATGCATACCCCTTTGTAGCAGATTTTAATTTATCAAAATAATCGTAAATAATTTCACTCAAAGGCAAGTGATACACAACGGATACACGTGTTTCATCCAAGTATTCCATGGATTGATATTCACCACGTTTATCTTGAGATAATTCCATAATAGTACCAACAAAATCTTTAGGCACAATAGTAGTCGCCTTTACATAAGGTTCTTCAATGTAGTCGATTTCGGTTGGTGGTGGTAATTTAGCAGGATTATCCACTTCGAGCATTTCCCCATTTGTCTTGTAAACCTTATAGTTTACAGATGGAGCAGTTGTAATAAGGGATAAGTTGTATTCACGTTCTAACCGTTCTTGAATTACATCCATGTGTAACAAACCGAGGAAACCACAACGGAAACCAAAGCCCAAGGCTAACGATGTTTCAGCTTCATATTCTAGAGCAGCATCATTAAGTTGTAACTTTTCAAGTGCATCCCGAAGATTTTCATAGTCCTTTGAATCTGTTGGATACAAGCCACAATATACCATAGATACAGCTTTACGATAGCCAGGTAATGGTTCTGGTGCAGGATTATTAGCTAATGTTACGGTATCACCTACGTGACAATCAGCTACATTCTTAATGCTAGCAGCAATACAACCTACAGAGCCACATGGTAATTCCTGAACAGGTACAAGATTTGGTGTAAAGATACCAAGCTCTGTTACATCAAAATCCTTATTATCATGCATCATACGGATTGTGTCTTTTGTTTTAATAGTACCTTCTTTTACGCGCACATAAGCAATAGCACCTTTATAAGCATCAAAGCGGCTATCAAAAATCAATGCTCTTGTTGGTTCATCAGATTTATCTGGTGGTGCAGGCACCTTATTTACAATGGCTTCTAAAATATCTGGAATGCCAATGCCAGATTTAGCAGAACATAATACTGCTTCTGATGCGTCTAAACCAATGATATCTTCAATTTCATGTTTAACCCGATCAGGATCGGCAGAAGGCAAATCTATTTTATTGATAACAGGAATAATTTCAAGATCATGTTCTAAAGCGAGATATACATTCGCCAACGTTTGAGCCTCTACACCTTGTGCAGCATCTACTACTAGTAATGCACCTTCACAAGCTGCAAGAGAACGAGATACTTCATAGCTGAAATCCACATGGCCAGGAGTATCGATAAGGTTTAAAGTATACTCTTCTCCATCTTGTACTTTATACAAAATTCGAACAGATTGCGCCTTAATAGTAATACCACGTTCTCGTTCCAAATCCATGGAGTCTAGGACTTGCGCTTCCATTTCTCGTTTTTGTAATGTGCCAGTATATTCAATTAATCTGTCGGCGATGGTAGATTTACCATGGTCAATATGAGCTATAATACAGAAGTTTCTAATCTTTTTTGTTGACATACTATGTAAACAAGTTCAAGGAACTTGTATTCTCCTTTCTAACATACGCGATCGATAACAGCACCTCCTAATAGTTGAGTGCCATTATAAAAGGCTACGGACTGACCTGGTGTAATAGCCCGTTGTGGTTCTTCGAAGATAACTTCCATCGTATCATCATCTAAGATACGTGCAGTACAAGGTGAAGGATTTGCTGCATAGCGAATTTTACCTTCTGCTTTTAATTCTTTATGAATTGTATCATCCAGGAAATTATAGAACTTACAAATCATACGATTCGTAAAAAGTCGATCATTAGGACCTACAATGACTTCATTGCGTTCACCATTAAAACCAATTACATATAATGGATGCTTATATGCAATTCCAAGGCCCTTACGTTGGCCTATAGTGTAGTTAAATAAACCATTGTGTTTACCTAATACCTCACCATCTTCAGTAACGATATTACCAGACTTTGGTTTATCTTTCATTTCTTCTACTACAAGCTTTTGATAGTTCCCATGAGGCAAGAAGCAAATATCAACACTATCTGGTTTTTTAGCTACTGGCAAATCATATTCAGCAGCTAATTTACGTGTTTCAGTCTTACATTGGCCACCTAGTGGGAACATAAGGTGACTCAAAATGCGTTGGTTCATATTATACATAACATAACTTTGGTCTTTAGTAGGATCAACGCCTTTATGTAATTCATATAAACCAGTTTCTTCATTATAATTAACCTGTGCATAATGGCCAGTAACCATATGTGTGGCACCAAGTTCAAGGGCTCGATTGAGCATCAAATCAAATTTGATATTTTTATTACAGAATACACAAGGATTTGGTGTACGACCATAGGCATATTCTTTTACGAAGTAATCTACTACATTATCGTAGAATACATCACGAGCATCAATAACATGATGCTCAATACCAAGAAAATCACACATCTTCTTAGCATCTGTTACAGCGAGAGGCACTGAATCATAAGGTGTACCACTCACCCACAACCATAGGGTAATACCAAATACTTTATAGCCTTGTTTTAGTAACATTGCAGCAGTTAAAGAACTATCTACGCCGCCACTCATAGCTACAGCGATAACTTTTTCCATACTTTCTCCTTTTAATGATCTCTTGATCATAAAACTAATCAGGGTGAAAGCCTGACGTGTAAAACACTAGTTCGGTGTAAAAGTCCGAGTAGTATTGCTATGAAATTATAGCAACTTATATTATAGCCTAGAATTAGGTACATTGAAAAGAATTGAAATAAAAAGAATCCCTTTCATCAAAAGAAAGAGATTCTAATTATTATCTATGTTTTAGTAATTCTTCTGCAGCACCTAAAATACCTAGCATAGAATGTTCAAATACAAGTCCACCTTGCATGAAAATCGTATACGGAGGACGAACAGGACCATCTGCACTTAGTTCAATAGAAGAGCCTTGTACAAAGGTACCACCGGCCATGATGATTTTATCTTCGTACCCAGGCATATCACCAGGAATTGGATGTACGTGAGCATCTACAGGGGAATATGCTTGCATACCTACACAGAAGTGCTCCATTTCTTCTCCATTTTTTAGATTGATTGCTTGGATTAAATCATAGCGATCAGCATCTACTTTAGGAAATACTTCATACCCTAAGAGTTCGCCAACTGCCGCTGTATATACGGCACCTTTAAGAGCTTGTAATACTACGTGAGGTGCCATAAATAACCCTTGGAAGAACAAGCGATAACCAGGAGCATAGGAGCCCATATGATCGCCAAGTCCTGGAGCAGTTAGTTGATATGCTGCATCTTCTACAAGGTCTTCTCTACCAACAATATAACCACCTGTTGGTGCCAAACCGCCACCTGCATTTTTAATGAGAGAGCCCGCCATGATATCAGCACCAGCTTCTAATGGTTCTTGCAGCTCTGTAAATTCACCATAGCAATTATCTACGAAACAAATGGTATTAGGATTTTTAGCTTTTACAGCCTCTACAATGATCTTAATATCAGCAATGGATAATGGTTCACGTGTGCTATATCCACGAGAACGTTGAATGACCACTACCCGCGTATTATCATTAACGGCGTTAGCAATAGCTTCAACATCATAGGTATTATCTTTCAATGGTACCTCAGTATAAGTAAAGCCTTTTTCTACTAAAGAACCACGTACTTCACGAGCAGCACCAATTACGGATTGCATCGTATCGTAAGGAGCCCCTACTGCATAGATAAACTCCGTACCTTTAGACCCATTTCCCATCAAAGAAATTAATGTAGTTGCTAACGCATGTGTACCAGATACGAAGTGAGGTCGAACGATAGCCTTTTCACCTTTAAATACATAGGCAAATACTTCGTCTAATTTTTCACGCCCTACATCGTTATAACCATAACCAGTTGTACCAGTAAAATGATAATCAGATACTTGGAATACTTTAAAGGCTTCTAACACCTTTTTAGTATTGGCTAATGCAATAGGTTCAAATTTCTTAAATTCTGGTTCAGCCATATCAAGGGCTTTACTGCGTATTTCTTCTAATGTCATGCTAATCCTTCTCTACGGATTAAATCCATAGCTTTATTAAATATAAAATCTTTAGATGTATTGCTATCAATATGTATCCATTCAATGTATGGCATTCGTTTATACCAAGTGATTTGGCGTTTTGCAAAATGACGAGTATTCTTCTTAATTAAATCGCGGCATTCATCGAGGCTAATACTACCATTCATATATTCTACAACCTCTTTATAACCAATCCCCTTTAAAGCTTGGCAATCTGGATTTACTCCAGACTTAATGAGTTGTTCTACTTCTTCAATCAAACCTGCATCAAACATCATATCAACGCGTAGATTAATGCGTTCATATAATTTATCACGATCTCTCATGAGACCGATGATAGGTCCTTTATAGGATAAACCATCTTTTGTCTGATTTCGTAACGAATCTACATTACCATGATGCAATATCTCAATAGCTCGATATAAACGATGTTTATCGCTATATTGAATTTCTATGTTATGCTCTTTTCCCAATGTGAAAGCATATTCTCTCAAGCCTTCAATACCTTTAGTATTATATAGCTCATCAAGTTCTATTCGCAAACTTTCATCAGGTTTAACATCATTAAAGTTATAGTTTTCCAATAATGATTGAACATACAGTCCTGTACCACCAGATAAAATAGGAATAATATTTCTATCATTTAATCTAGTGATAATCTCTTTCGCCTGGTCTTGGAAAATAGATACCGAATATGAATCATTTGGTTCTAGTATATCGATGAGATGATGTTTCACACGCTTAAGTTCATCCATAGAAGGTTTCGCAGTACCAATATTGAGTTGTTTATACACTTGGTAAGCATCACCAGAAATAACCTCAGCATAGAGTTGTTCCGCTAATTCCAAGGTTAAATCAGTTTTGCCCACCGCCGTTGGTCCAACGATGGTAATTAAGGGATTCACAATAACTCCTTCATATATACACCATAGCCTATGCGGCTATACTTTCCACCCACCCATTGGTGAGGTGGATACTTCTGAAAGACCGAACTAAATGGTCGTTCTTTAATAATAATACCATACCTAGAAACGCGCATAGCTTGGGACATAATTATATCATCAATATGACTTTCTACAGTATGCCCCCGAAGTGGTTTAAATTGTGGACTTTCCTCTACAGGCACCTCAAACATAGGATCAAAATAAATAATATCAATACTATTGTCAGGTAGGTTTGGTAAATAGTGCTCAAAGGTATCATGATTTACTTTAATACGTCGCAATACATTCGTTACACTATCGTCACTATGAATATAATGAGCTAAACCATGACTAGTGGCAAGCCATATAGGTAAAGACCCTTCTAGACCAGTTATTTGAGCCTGTGGGTAACCATAACTCACTACAATACTGTCACTACCAAGACCAATTGTACAGTCTAAAAATGTAAATTTATCTCTATTAGATAATCCTTTTTTATCTAATATGACTTGTACCGCATTAATTAGATGATCGCCTTCACCGCGTTGTAAACGCAATATACGTAATTGAGCCATAGACAAATGAAAGGTATGTTGTTGATTTTCTGGAAAATGAATCGTTAATCCAGAACCAGCAAGAACCGCAATATATTCGCATTGATACTTACCGAATAAGGCTGGTATCGATGTTTTACCTCGTTTAATATATGTCATATGCATAGAGGAAGCCAGTGCTTTGGCTTCCTCCTGAATGGCCTCATTAGATTTTTGAGATGTCGTTAGTATATTCATATTAAGACCGTAAGAATAATTTACCTAATTCATCAGGTGTAAACTTGATTATCGTTGGACGACCATGAGGGCATACGTACGGTTTCTCTGTACTAAAGAGATCCTCAATTAAGGTAGTCATTTGATACATATTTAAATTATGACCTGCCTTAATGGCTCCTCTACAAGATGCATACGCTAGCATTTCATGACGTAACTGAGCCTTGGTAGGCTGTTGGTGTTCGTGTAAGTAAGAAAATACATATTGGAGAATTTCAAAAGCCTTTGACTCTACTAAATCTACAGGAGCCCCTACCAATTTAATTTTCGTAGGACCACCTAACTCTACATCAAACCCAAGATCTAGTAAGGTTTCACGCTCTTCCTCTACCAAATTCATTTCATCATCTGTAGCCTCACTATATTGAGGCACCAGAATAGATTGCATAGGAATGGATTCAGAAGACTTACAAAGTTTATCATAACGTACACGTTCATGAGCTGCGTGTTGGTCTATTATGTAGAGATCATCACCCTTTTTAGCCAAAATATAACAAGAAGCGACTTGCCCCATAGGTAAGAATCCAGAATTTTGAATAGTACGCTCCTCTGTATTTTCTTTACGAATATCTTGAGCTAAAGACTTAAATTTATCAACGTCTTCCTTCGTATAACTAGTATATTCAGTAGGAACAGCATCGAAGCTTTCGTCTGTAAAGGACGACTGTTCATAAGTAGCCTTTGGCGGAGGTGGTGTAAAACCCTTAGTTTTAAGACTCTCTACAAACTGTGTAGTCTCACCGCGCATGACTTCGTATCCTTTAGTACGGCGACTACCAAATACTTTGTCATAATCTACCGCAGTAGCTATATGCTCAGCAGACTGTATCTCATCTTGTACAACAGAAGGTATTCTATACGAATCATATGTACTATTGCCATGATGAGATAAACTACCATAAGAACTAGAATTAGTAACTGTAGCATTCCTGTTAGTATTTACGTCATTACTATTGGTTTCGTTATTGCGGAAATCAGCTCCATTATTAATTGTGCCATTTATATAAGAAGATGATTCTCGTTCGTATCGCTCATGGAGAGGATTATTTAAGGCGTTTAAAATACCATGATAAACAGCTTTAAATATTATCTTATCATCTGAGAATTTTACTTCACTCTTTCGTGGATGAACGTTAATATCAACCATACCAGCAGGTACAGTAATATTAAGTACCACTAAAGGATGACCGTTTTTAGGTAATAATGCATGGTAAGCATTATCGATAGCCTTCATTATTGTTTTATCGGAAATAACACGGTTATTAACGATAATAGTTTGCCAAATTCTTGTACTTTTAAGAAGTGTTGGTTTACTCACTACACCATCGATATAAATAGAGTCACTTTCATAAGCAACAGTGAAAATATCATCTTTCGTTTTATAGCCATATAATGCGGCTACCGTATCACCAATATTGCCGTTTCCAGGCGTAATAATAGCCACACGGTCATCTACGATGAGTTTAAAAGAAATATGTGGGTTACTAAGGGCCAGTTTGCCTACAATATCTTGAATTTTAGAAGATTCGGTACGCTCTGTTTTCAAGAATTTGCGACGTGCTGGCGTATTATAAAACAAATCTTTAATTTCAATTGTCGTACCAGGTGCCGCACCATAAGGAATACAATCGGTGAAAGTACCACCATCTACGGTAATACGAGTGCCCAAATCAGAGTCAGCTTTACGTGTAGTCAAAGAAAAATGAGACACCGAGGCAATACTAGCCAAAGCCTCCCCACGAAAGCCGAGGGATGCTATATCAAATAAATCCTCTACCTGTTGTATTTTAGAGGTAGCATGACGCAAAATTGCCAGGCGTGCATCTTCCTCTGTCATACCGATACCATTATCGGTAATCCTCATGTAAGCTACACCGCCATCGCCGATTTCAACCTCAATATTAGTGGCGGACGCATCAATGGAGTTTTCAATGAGCTCTTTAATAACTGATGCGGGACGTTCCACAACTTCACCAGCAGCTATCTTATTGATTGTGGTTTCATCCAATACATGAATGGTTGCCATTATTTCCCGCCTCCTTTACGAGCCTCCTCTTGTAGTTCATATAATTTATTTAATGCTTCAATCGGTGTCATACTCATTACATCCACTTCGAGTAAGCTATCGACTACAGAATGAGTAAATAAGTTACCTAGTGAAGAATCACTCACTTGTTTAGTAACTGGCTTCACGACATTATTAAGTTGAGCTCCCATAACACGATTATTTAAATCACTAGCATCATGACTTTGGTCTTCCAAAGATTCCAAAATTACCTCTGCACGTTTTAACACAGAATTTGGCAATCCTGCCAATCTCGCTACATGAATACCATAGCTTCGATCTGCGCCACCTCTGATGATGCGGCGCAAGAATGCAACATCCTTACCTTTTTCTTTTACAGCTACAGTGTAATTCTTTAATTTACTATAGCTTTCTTCTAAACTAATTAGCTCATGGTAATGGGTAGCAAATAATGTCTTGCCGTGAATATGCTTACAAATATGCTCAACTACAGCTTGAGCGATACTTAAACCATCAAATGTACTAGTGCCACGACCAATTTCATCTAAGATGATTAAGCTGTTATGTGTAGCATTCTCTAAAATATAGGCTACCTCTTTCATTTCTACCATGAACGTACTTTGACCAGTAGAAATATCATCACTAGCACCTACACGGGTAAAGATGCGATCCACTGGAGAAATAGATGCTTCACGGGCAGGAATAAAGGAGCCTATTTGAGCCATAATCATCAAAATAGCAGCTTGACGCATATATGTTGATTTACCGGCCATATTAGGACCTGTAATGAGCAAGAATTCCTCATCATCATGATTTAAAACGATATCATTTGGTACAAAAACTTCACGCTTCAAGAATTTTTCAATTACAGGATGACGACCATCTCGAATATTGATTTGGCCATTCATTACGATGGTAGGGCAAATATAATTTTCTTCGTAACCTACTAGTGCCAAAGAACACAATACATCAAGCTCAGCAAGAGCACGAGCTGTTTCTTGTACATCTTTAATAACAAGTTTTATATCATTTCGTAATTGTTGATATAATTCATGCTCTAAAGCGATTATCTTGTCTTTAGCGCTAAGAATTTTGATTTCAAATTCCTTTAACTCAGGCGTAATATAACGCTCTGCATTAGCTAAAGTTTGTTTTCGAATAAAGTAATCAGGTACTTGTTCAGATTTACTATGGGATACTTCAAAGTAATATCCAAATACCTTATTATAACCAGTTTTAATTTTAGATAAACCAGTAGCCTCTTTAATATCAGCTTCCATCTTAGCTAGCCATTGCTCACTATTAGTAGCTAAAGAACGTAGTTCATCTAAATCTGGATTGAAACCATCTTTAATAACTCGGCCTTCTTTTAATGTCAATGCTGGTTGGTCAGCAATAGCAAGACATAATAAATCATAAATGTCTTTATGATCTTGGATGCGGTCATTAATAGATGTTAATGCTAAACTTGAGCATGTACCTAATACATTTTTAATATCTGGCAATACTGCTAGAGATTCACGAAGAGCCGTTAAATCTCTAGGTGACACAGAACCTGTTTCTACACGACCTACGATGCGCTCAAAATCATAAATACAATCTAATAAGCTACGCATATGAGTCCGTTCAGCACCGCGTGTAATAAGTTCTGCTACGGCAGCTTGTCTACGTTGAATTTGATTTACATCAGTCAACGGACTTTCAAGCCATTGTTTTAATAGGCGCGCCCCCATTGGTGTCAATGTTCGATCAAGTACATCGAGTAATGTACCTTTTTGACCGCCATCACGTAAATTATGGGTAATTTCAAGATGACGTAAGGAAGATGTATCTAAGATTAGACGATTACCTACACTCAATTGATGTACATAGTTAATATGGGAAATTTCAGTCTTAATAATATCCTCTAAATATAAAAGCATATACCCTAATGCTTCCCATACATCCTCTTCCATAAGGCCTAAATCACCAAAGTGAGTAACTGCTTTTTCCGCTACCTCTCGTTGTGTATGATATGTACTAAATGGAGACAATACAATATTGCTGAATTGATTATCCATAAAGTCTTTTATATCTTGCGGTAATACAGTTCCTTCAGGCAATATAATTTCACTTGGACGATACATACTGAGTGCATCAAACATATCACTTCGTTTTTCACAATCAGTAATACGATGCCAAATAACTTCCCCAGTAGATACATCTGAAAATACGAGTATCCATGCATCTTTTACCATATAAAATAACGATAAAAAATTGTTTGACCGTGCATCATTACCATTTTCAGTCATTACAGTTCCCGGTGTAATAACCTTAATAACGTCACGCTTAACAATACCCTTAACTGCTTTAGGATCTTCTAATTGTTCACAAATAGCAACTTTATAACCTTTTTTTACCAATGTTTCTATATAACTTTCAGCAGCATGAAAAGGAACGCCACACATTGGTGTGCGTTCCTCATCTCCTGTTGGGCGACCGGTTAAGGTTATATTAAGTTCACGAGATGCAATTAATGCATCATCATTAAATAATTCATAAAAGTCACCTAAACGAAAGAACAGTAATTCTTCAGAATATCTAGATTTAATATCTAAATACTGCTCCATCATAGGTGTTTGCTTTTTTGCCATACTTACCCCTTTTGTATTGTACCGTAGCAAACCCAAGTTTGTGCTTTATCAATATATGCAGGTACAGTTTCGCCAATTGATAAAGAATCGTCTTTCGGGAATAATACCATTTTATTTCCTGATGTGCGACCAAACCACATATCTTCATCACGAGGACTTGGCCCCTCTACAATAATATCAAACACTTGCCCTTCCATAGGTTTATTTAATTCATAAGAGATTTCATTTTGCACATCCATCAATGTTTGTAAACGTACGCGTTTAACCTCTTCTGGTACTTGATCATCCATAGTCGCTGCTGGCGTTCCAGAACGTTTGGAATAAATAAAGGTATACGCCATATCATAACGTACATCTTTTAATAATTGTAGTGTAGCTTGGAAATCTTCCTCTGTTTCACCCGGGAAACCTACGATAATATCTGTAGTAACTACTACATCTTTAATTTTCTCACGACAGTAAGAGAGTAATTCTTTATAATGCTCCACCGTATAATGACGGTTCATCTTCTTCAAAATACGGTCTGAACCAGATTGAATCGGTAAATGTAAATGAGTAACAATATTAGAAGATCGACCAAGGGCATCTATCATAGATTTAGTCATATCTTGAGGATGACTTGTCATATAACGAATACGTTCAATACCTGGAATACCATCAAGAGCGTCCACTAATGTACCAAAATCAGTACCATCTTTAAAATCTAAGCCATAAGAGTTTACATTTTGCCCCAACAAAGTAATCTCTTTAAACCCTTTTGCCCCTAGTTCGGTTACCTCTTTTACGATGGCCTCTACAGGACGACTAATTTCTCTACCACGAACGTGAGGAACGATGCAGTACGTACAGAACTTATTGCACCCATTCATAATAGGTACCCATGCATAAAAGGTACCATTAGGTTTTGCTTCCAATTCAGGTAACACGGAATTATCCATATCTACATTGATTTGGTGTGTATGACCTCGTTGTACCTCTTCAATCATTTCATTAATATGTTGAATATTATGAGTACCTAAGACAATATCAATATGGGGAGCGCGCTTAAACATTTCTGCTTGATTCTTCTGTGCCATGCATCCTGTAACAGCAAGAATTAAGTTTTTATTTTTTCTCTTCAGTCTCATTAGCTCACCTATGCGGCCATAGACTTTTGTTTCTGCATTCTCACGTACTGCACAAGTATTTAATAATATTAAATCTGCAGTTTCTACGTCCTCTGTAGGTGTATAGCCAACAGATTCTAACTGATGCGATAAGCGCTCAGAATCAGCAGTATTCATTTGACAACCATAGGTGTAAATATAATAAGACTTCATTCTAACTCCTATACTTTAACAATCTTACGTTTTGTTTCTATAATATTTTTAACTTTTATGGACATCCGTTCTATAGACATGCCTGTAATGTATTCAATCTCATTACGTACAGATTTTTGTACTTGCTGCATCAATGTTTTTACAGGATAACCATGTTCAATAACAACAGCCATATCAACAACGAGACCATTTTGGCCTTTATCACCTTTTTTGAAAGAAATAACACTAGACTCGTCAACACCAGCTACTTTTTTAAGGCCATTGCGAATCAATTTAATAATTACATCATCATCAAAGGTGAGTCGTCCATAATAGCTGAAAGCAGGGCGTACTACAGAACGTTCAAAGCCTTCTGACCCAATTTGCCCCAATGTATCTTGGTCTTGTTTTTTTAATGTACGTCGACGCCACATAGTTTTGATTGGATCAATTAAGTACCCTCTAAAGTGAGGTTTCAATTCCATCGTTGGAACTGGAATAATATGTTTACCTTCTTTTAGACGAGCATGTTGTGCCTTTTCAATTTCTTTAGGTGTAGCAACGTCCTCAATGCGAATATACCGATCAGGATCTTGCAAGCCTAATGCTTTAGTAATTTTCTTAACCATATTATCGGATGTACCAATAATCATAAGTTTATTAGGATTGATTTTATCTAATTGCTCACGTACTGATTTTACTTGCACTTCATCTTGGAAAATAGCACGACGAACAGCTTTTAATCGGCTAGATTCCTTCTTAGCAGAAAAACCAGCTACAATCTTATTATCGTGAATTAAAATGCCATCATCGATAATACATTCAATATTGTTTTCATGAGCAACTACGAGCGCACGATGGCTTTTACCAGTGCCACTACTACCTACAAATGCAATGACTTCCATAGTCAACCTCATTATTTATAACAAACTAATAAATTCTGATACATTCTCAGATGATACCAAGTAGTCTCCAAATTTATCTGGTGCCTTTCCTGGAATACCATGATAATCAGAACCACCTGTAATAAACAAGTTATGTTCTGTAGCTAATGCTTTATATCGTTTCACATCATCCGCGTTATGTTTAGTATGGTAAACCTCCATACCATCAAAATCATAAGCTAACATTTCTACTACATACTCATCACTAGATACTAATTTAGGATGAGCCATAACGGCAAGGCCTCCAGCTTTATGAATAATATCAATAATATATGGAACCTCAACCTTAACCTTAGGCACATAGCAAGGACTATCCTTACGAAGGATCCCTCTAAAGACTTCATTAACATCCTTAGCATATCCACCATTGATTAAAAGTGTACCTATATGTGGACGTCCATAAGCTTTAGTATCAGGAAATTGTTTGATTAAATCTTCTTTTGTAATATAATAACCTTCGATATTACAGCGTCTTATAATTTCATCAATACGTTCTTCACGTTTTCTTTTGAAGAACGTAATAAAATCATTTAACTCTTCATTATTTTCATCAAAACAATATCCTAAAATGTGGATAGACTTATCTTTATAATCAGCACTAAATTCACAGCCGTTTATAATTTTAATCGTTTCATTAGGATCTAATTCTAGTTGTGCGGTACGCAATGCTTTAATTCCATCAATTTCATCATGATCAGTTAAAGCCATCATAGATACATTGCAATCTAAGGCATGACGCAATAATTCCTTTGGAGTTTTAATACCATCGGAATAAACAGAATGCATGTGAAAATCTACAAGCATAGAGCACCTCCCATTACAAATATCCTATCTTTTAATTATGACCGATTTAGTCTATTAATTCAAGTTTAGAAAGAAAAATTGCGACCCTAATGAGTATTCACTAGAATCGCAATTTAATTATAAATCTTGAAGCAATTCAGTAACCTTAGTTGCTACAGAATCAATAGCACATGTAATGGCTTCTCCAGACTTACGAATTTGAATTTCTACTTCATTATTTTCAAGTGTATTTTTACTTACTGTAATACGAAGTGGATAACCAATTAAATCAGCATCCTTAAATTTTACACCAGCGCGATCTTTGCGGTCATCAAGTAACACATCTACACCTGCAGTTTGTAATGCAGTATAAATGGTTTGACTTGTAGACATCAATGCTTCGTCTTTAGCATTAATCGGTACGATAACAGCTTCAAATGGTGCAATAGAACGAGGCCAAATAATACCATTTTCATCGTGGTATTGCTCAATAGCTGCAGCTAATGTACGAGATACACCAATGCCATAACAGCCCATAATCATTGGATTAGGACGACCGTTTTGGTCTAAGAATGTAGCTTGTAATGCTTCAGAATATTTTGTGCCTAATTTAAATACTTGACCAACTTCAATACCTTTAGCATGTTCTAATGCACCACCACAAGTTGGGCAAACATCGTCATCTGTAATTAAACGAATTGGTGCAACAATAATATCTTCTACATTAAAGTCACGTTTAGGGTTGATATTAACATAGTGCGCATCTTTTTTATTGGCACCGCCACAAACATTGTAAGATTCCATAACAGATTCATCCACAACAATAGCAAACTCCTCTGTTTGTTTTAATCCTACTGGACTAATGAAGCCAGCTGTTAAGCCAACTTTTTCTAATTCTTCAGGTGTAGCCATTTCAGGTTCTACAGAACCCAAAACTGCATGTTGTACTGCCACTTCATTGACTTCATGATCACCACGAACAATTGCTAATACCACTTTACCATCAATGGAGAAAACTACAGCTTTAATAGTTTTATGTAGTGGTAAGTTCAACATTTCCGCCACAGCTTCAATAGTACTTGCATTTGGAGTGTCCACAACGGATAACTCTTGTAGTGCTTCTTCTTCCTGTTTCATAATACCAGGTTTACCAATTTCAATGTTTGCAGCATAGTCACATTTTGTGCAATATACAATATCAGCTTCACCAGCTTCAGCAATTGCCATAAATTCATGTGTTCCACTACCACCGATGGCACCACTATCAGCTTCTACAGGACGGAATGTAAGCCCACAACGCGTAAAAATACGTGTATATGCATCATACATAGATTTATAAGATTCGTCTAAACCAGCTTCATCTACATCAAAAGAATATGCATCTTTCATAATAAATTCGCGACTACGCATCAAACCATAACGTGGACGACGTTCATCACGGAATTTACTTTGGATTTGATATAAATTTACTGGTAATTGACGATAGGAGTTAATCTCATTTTTTACAAGAGTTGTAATCATCTCTTCATGAGTTGGCCCCAAGCAGAATTCATTATCATGACGATCATTAATACGCATCATTTCTGCGCCATATGCGTTCCAACGGCCAGACTCTTTCCAAATTTCTGCAGGTTGTAAGATAGGCATCATGATTTCTTGAGCACTAGCACGATCCATTTCTTCACGTACAATGGCTTCAATTTTTTTGATACTTCTCCACCCCAATGGCAAAAAGCTATATAAACCATTTGCAGTTTTGCGCATAAAACCTGCGCGAAGCATAAGCTGTTGGCTAACTACATCAGCGTCAGATGGAACCTCACGCAATGTAGGTGCATATAATTTAGTGGCTAACATAAAGACTCCTCATTTAAGCTTTCTAAATATTGATCAATTTCTCTAAATAATGTATCTACTAATTCAGCTTCTGGTACAGTCTTGATAACTTCACCCTTTCGGAAAACAATACCTTGACCATTACCACCAGCAATACCAAAATCAGCTTCACGAGCCTCACCGGGCCCATTTACAACACATCCCATAACAGCAACTTTAATCGGAGCTTTAATAGATGCTAAGCGCTCCTCTACAATTCCCGCCATGTCAAACAGATTAACTTGGCATCGGCCACATGTAGGGCAGGAAATCATTGTAGCACCAAAGTTGCGTAATCCCAAGTTACTTAAAATACTTCGGCCTACTTCTATTTCATGTATTGGGTCACCCGTTAAAGATACCCGTAATGTATCACCAATACCGTCTAATAATAAAGCACCAATGCCCATAGCAGACTTAATGGTACCTTGTTTTATCGTCCCAGCCTCAGTAACACCTAAATGTAAAGGATAAGGAATCTTATCGGATAACTTACGATAGGCTTCTACCATTAAAGGAACTTCCGTTGCTTTAATGGATAATTTCATTTGGCGATAGTCGAGCTTTTCGAGAATTCGCACATGTTCTAATGCAGTCTCTACCATACCATCTGCTGTAGGATGACCGCCATGAGCATCCAGGATATGCTTAGGTAAAGAACCAGCATTGACACCTATACGAATTGGAATTTGTTTAGGTTTAGCTTTTTCAATAACAGCTAATACCTTATCTTCGCCCCCAATATTTCCTGGGTTAATACGCAATCCATCTACATTATTCTCAATAGCTTCTAAAGCTAATTTATAGTCGAAATGAATATCAGCAATTAAAGGAATATCGATACCAGCACGAACTGCTTTTAAAGCTTTTGCAGATGCCATTGTAGGTACTGCAACACGTACTAATTCACAACCAGCCTCAGCTAAGCGATTTATTTCAGCAATAGCCTTTTCCGTGTGAACCGGATCAGTGGTAATCATAGATTGAATGCTTACCGGTGCATAATCACCTATTTTAACTGTACCTACATAGATACCATTTGTTGGTTTACGTACAATCATTGTAATCTCCCATCTATCTTATAGTAATCGGAATATATCCTGAGTTGTTACATATAAGAATAATGCTACCATCAAAGCAACACCAACCATTTGAATATACATAAGTGCCTTAGCAGGTAACTTACGACCTGTGATAGCTTCAGCCAAAATAATAATTAAATGACCACCATCTAATACAGGTAATGGCAAAAGATTAATAACCCCTAAGTTAATACTTAAAAATGCTGCAAAACTTAATAGTGGCGCAAAGCCAGATTGTGCAATAGTACCAGCCATTTGTGAAATCCCTACAGGGCCAGATAGCTCTGCTGCCTGTGTGCCTCGAATCATATCATATAAGCCACTTAACATAGCAACAATTGTTTGACCTGTGCGAGTAACGGCTAAACTAAAAGATTCTCCAATACTATAAGTTTCTCGAGTATAACTAGGATAAATACCAATTTTAGGACTATCCTGTTCCATTTTTGGAATCACTGTAGTTTCTACAGTTTCCCCTTCTCTATCTACTACAACAGTAACACCATGATTGGCAGTACCTTGTAGGCTAGGACGGATTTCATCCCATGTAGAGATTTTTTTACCATCGATGGTAAGAATTCTATCGTTAGATTGTAAATGTGCCTGTTCAGCAGCGCTACCTGGGATGATATTACCAATAACAGGATCATTTGTATACGTGAGATTACCTACTGTTGCATTGAGACCAAAGAATAAAACTATGGCCAATAAAAAATTAAATACAGCACCTGCAGAAATAACAATAAATTTCTTCCATGCAGGTTTAGTATAAAATGAACGCTCATTAAGAGGCTCGTCAGGTGTCATACCTGCAATACGATTAAATCCACCAAGAGGAATGATACGAATCGAGTATAAAGTTTCCCCTCTTTGAACCTTGAATATGGCAGGTCCAAAACCAATGGCAAATTCGTCTACTTGCATACCTGACATTTTTGCTGTAATGAAATGGCCTAATTCATGAATAAACACGATTAAACCAAATACAAATATTGTGGCTAATGCCGTTGTCATATATACTCCTATACCATCAATGATGTGGCCTTTTCTCGAGCCCATCTATCGATGGCCAATAAATTGTCTAATGTAAAGTCATCTTCAGGTCCCATAGATTCAAGGACTGATGTGACGACTTTATAAATATCACCAAAGGCGATTTTATCATCTAAAAATGCATAAACTGCAGTTTCATTTGCAGCATTAAACACAGCTGGTTTAAAACCGCTTGATCGGCCCACTTCATAAGCAAGACGAAGAGCCGGGAAATCATCATATCGTGGTGGTAAGAATTCTAATTGTAAAGCCTTTGAAAAATCTAGGTGATTCATATGTAAAGTTTCACGTTTAGGATATGTCAAAGCATACTGAATAGGCTCCCTCATATCGGGATTCCCCATTTGTGCTAAGATGGCCCCATCTTTCATTCGTATCATTGAATGAACAATGCTTTGTGGATGTACCACTACGTCAATATGATCAAAATCAAAACCAAATAGCCAATGAGCTTCAATTACTTCTAACCCTTTATTAAATAGAGATGCAGAGTCAATCGTAATCTTGTTACCCATATTCCAAGTTGGATGACGTAGGCAATCAGCAGCTGTGGCAGTTTGAATTTTATCAGAATCCCAAGTGCGTAAAGGACCACCAGAAGCGGTAACAATTAAGGAATCAACATTCTCGCGATTTTGACCTTCTAAACACTGGAATATTGCGCTATGTTCACTATCAATAGGTAGAATTTGTACGCCATACTCCTTAGCCAAAGATGTAATCAATGGTCCACCAGCAACTAATGTTTCCTTATTAGCTAGACCTATAGTCTTACGTTTCTTTATAGCCTCTACAGTAGGTTCAATACCTGCAGCACCAACAATAGCAGTTACAACCATAGTCGCTTCTTGAATCGTAGCAGCAGCTATGAGTGCTTCCTTACCGCCCACAAGTTTTGTAGGACCTGTATAGCGTCCTTGTAGCTCTTTAAAAGCACTTTCATCAACTAGACCGGCTACTAATGGCTGATATTCTTTAATTTGTTTTTCTAAGAGGTCAATATTATGATGTGCCACTAGGGCAACCACCTTGAATTGATCTGGATGTTGAGACACCACATCTAGTGTCTGTGTACCGATTGAGCCAGTACTGCCAATAATACTTAGGTATTTCATAAGCTTACCTCTATTAGATTAGAACGAGAATAGTAATATATAAATCAATGTAATAGGTGCCGTAAATAATAAGCTATCAAATCGATCTAATACACCGCCATGACCTGGTAATAAGGTACCAGAATCTTTCACATTACATAATCGTTTAATCTTTGATTCAAATAAATCACCTAATGGTGCAAGTATACCGCTAATCATACCAACATGAATACCCATCCACCATGGAATACCCACGATATACGAAAATACAGCACCTGTAATAATACAGCCAATAAAGCCACCAATAAAACCTTCTAATGTTTTATTAGGACTAATGGATGGAACAATTTTATGTTTACCAAAGGCACGACCCGCAAAGTACGCAAAAGTATCACTAGCCCATGTGGTAAACAATACTAGCCAAAGAGTAATTGTTCCCCAATTATATAATTCAAAGGGCATTGATAAAGACATGTAAATAGAGTCATGACGAATCATGAGCAAAGAAATCATGCCAATACCAACATATAACAAACCAAATACACTAAAAGAAACGCTAGCTAAAGAGTATTTATTTTCACCAAATGTACATAACATATAATTAGCTGATAAACTCAATACTACTATAGCAATTGCTAAAATATACTGATGACATGCAAAGGCAATCATCAATAATAAAATACTAATATAACCCCATAAAATGGACATTCGCACATGTTTAGCTTTACCTAGTAAAACAAACTCACGCCATCCCAATAGAGCTAATAATGTAATAAGAACATCATACACAGATCCGCCTAATGTAATGGCCCCTAAGGCAATAATAAAACCTATAACAGCGGTTATAACACGTGTTTTTAACATTTTTTATTCCTCATCACGTAAGCCACCAAATCGGCGTTCTCGTTTTTGATATGCTGCAACAGCTTCCAATAATGTTTCTTTAGTGAAATCCGGCCAATGTAAATCAGTAAACCAGAATTCAGCATAAGCTAGCTGCCACAATAAAAAGTTACTAATTCTAAAATCACTACTTGGACGAATTAATAAGTCTACATCACTAAACTCCTTCGTGAAAAGTTGGGAGCTAACATAGTCTTCTGTAATATCGTCTGTAGTTATAGTTCCATCTGCAACAGAGTTTGTAATGTTGCGGATAGTTCTTACTATTTCATCACGCCCACCATAGTTTATAGCTAACTGTAAGGTAAGGCCTGTATTATTCTGAGTTAATAATTCTGCATCGCGAATAATCTTTTGAAGCTCATCAGAAAGAGCACTAATATATCCAATAAAGCGAATGCGTACATTATGTTCATGCATATACTTAACATTATTGTTTAAGTATTCTTTTATGAGAGCCATAAGTAAAGAAACTTCCTGTTCAGGACGCTTCCAGTTCTCTGTGGAGAAACCATATACCGTAAGAGCTCTAATTCCAATCTCATCTGCAGCAATAACAATCTGCTTTAATACGTCGGCTCCTGCACGATGCCCCATAGATCGTGGCATCCCTCTTCGTTTAGCCCAACGACCATTGCCATCCATAATAATAGCAACGTGTTTTGGTATCGCATTACTATCAATATCAGGCGTATCAGATGGTTTACGGTTAAATAATTTCTTTAGCATAGTCTACCTCGATAGAATTTCCGAAGTCGCTGGCAATCATTGGTCTATACACTAGTATATGTAAACACTCATCAACCTTGGTAATACGTGCTACATAAAGTCCTTTATCGGCAATATCAAAAAAGCGATTAAAGGATCCCCCAATCATTACCTTAAAAGGAATATGGGCAGCCTGCAAACGAGACTTTGCAAGCTGCCATGGCATTCCAATAAGGCTATTAGAATCTAACATTATACTTCTAATACGTCCTTTTCTTTTACTGCTTTTAACTCATCAATCTGCTTAATTTTAGCATCTGTAAGTTTTTGGATTTGATCTAAACCGTCTTTAGCATCATCTTCAGTAATTGTTTTAGCTTTTTCTTCTTTTTTCAATGCATCATTTACATCACGACGAATGTTACGTACTGCAACTTTAGCATCTTCAGCTTTTTTATGAACAACCTTAACGATTTCTTTACGGCGCTCCTCAGTTAATTGAGGAATAGTTAAACGAATTTGAGCACCATCATTACCTGGGTTTAAACCAAGATCAGATTGTAAAATTGCCTTTTCAATGGCACCAATCATAGTTTTATCCCAAGGTGCAATTACAATCATGCGAGGCTCAGGTACAGAAATATTCGCAACTTGGTTAATTGGAGAAGGGCTACCATAATAATCAACCATTACTTTATCAAGCAATGCTACACTAGCACGGCCTGTACGAATAGATGCGAATTCATGTTTTAAAGCCTCAATAGACTTATTCATGCGTTCTTCTGCTTGTTGTAACAATTCTTTAATTTCCATTTGAATTATTCTCCTCGAACAATGGTACCAATCTCTTCACCTTTAGCGGCTTTTGTAATGTTACCCGGAATGTCCATGCTAAATACGATAATAGGAATATTGTTATCTTTACATAAAGTTGTGGATGTTGCATCCATAACCTTTAATTCTTTTGTAATGATATCATTATATGTTAATTCATCAAATTTAACGGCATTAGGATTCGTTTTAGGATCAGAATCATATACACCGTCAGCAAATTTCTTCGCCATCAGAATTGCATCTGCTTCAATTTCAGCAGCCCGTAATGCAGCAGTCGTATCTGTAGAGAAATATGGTTTACCAAGACCAGCACCGAAGATTACGATACGTTTTTTCTCTAAATGACGGATGGCACGACGACGAATATAAGGTTCTGCAATTTCTTGCATTTCGATAGCAGTTTGAACGCGAGTATCTACGCCTGCTTGTTCTAATGCATCTTGCAATGCTAAGGAGTTCATTACTGTTGCTAGCATACCCATATAGTCAGCTGTAGCACGATCCATACCTTGGTTACTACCAGCTAATCCTCTCCATAAGTTACCGCCACCAACAACAATTGCGATTTCTAAATCAGTGGATTTTGCTAAAACAGCAATTTCTTTTGCAAATTCTTCAACAACATCAGGGTTAATACCAAAACCTTGTTCACCCGCTAATGCTTCACCACTCAACTTCAAAACAATACGTCTAAAGTTTCTCTTTGCCATGTGTTTACTCCTCTATTGCAAAATAAGAGAACACTGTACGGTGTTCTCTTATTATTTCTTAATTATTTACCAACAGATGCCATTACTTCAGCTACGAAGTCATCTTGGCGTTTTTCAATGCCTTCGCCCAAACCGTAGCGAACAAAACGACGTACGTTGATGTTTTCACCGATTTTTGCAATATTCTCATTAATGATGTCTGTAACTGTTTTGTCGCCATCTTTAATGAATACTTGTTCTAATAGGCAGTTTTCTTTATAGAATTTTTCAATACGACCAGCAACCATTTTTTCCAAAACAGCTTCAGGTTTTGGTTTACGGCCAGCTTTTACGTCTTCTTCAGCTTCTACTTTAGCTTGTTCCAACAATACTTGTTTTTCGTGTTCGATTACTTCAGCAGGAACTTCTTCACGGTTCAAGTATGTAGGGTTTACAGCTGCGATTTGCATAGCGATATCGCGTGCCAAGCTTTGGAAATCATCAGTTTTAGCAACGAAGTCAGTTTCGCAGTTAACTTCTACCAATACGCCAATACGACCACCAGCATGGATGTAAGATTGTACTACACCTTCAGCTGCAATACGACCTGCTTTTTTAGCAGCAGCAGCCAAACCTTTTTCACGAAGAAGGTCAACCGCTTTTTCGATATTACCGTCAGTTTCAACCAATGCTTTTTTAGCGTCCATCATACCTGCGCCAGTCATGTCGCGCAATTCTTTTACCAAAGCAGCAGTAATTGCCATTATTTTGTTCCTCCTAGTATTAATTAAGGTAAGGATATAGTCCTTACCCTAATTATATATGTTATAGATTTATCTTTCAAATGCTAATCAGAAATGATTTAGTAGCTTTGCAGAATTATTCCGCAGCTTCAGCACCGTCCAAGGATTCGCCTTGACGACCTTCAAGAACAGCGTCAGCCATTTTACCAGCCAATAATTTTACAGCGCGGATAGCGTCATCATTTGCTGGGATTGGGAATTCTACTTCATCTGGGTCACAGTTAGTGTCAACTGTTGCAACAACTGGAATACCCAATTTTTTAGCTTCTGCAATAGCGATTTTTTCTTTTTTAGGATCAACTACGAAAAGAGCACCTGGCATTTTAGGCATATCTTTGATACCGCCAAGGTATTTTTCCAATTTTTCCATTTCATGACGAAGACCGATAACTTCTTTTTTAGGCAATACTTCGAAAGTACCATCTTCTGCCATAGCTTCCAATTGTTTTAAACGTTTAATACGAGTTTCAATTGTTTTGAAGTTAGTCAACATACCGCCCAACCAACGTTCGTTAACGAAGAACATGTTAGCGCGGATAGCTTCTTCTTTAATAGCTTCTTGAGCTTGTTTTTTAGTACCTACGAACAAGATTACTTCGCCTTGGGAAGCAACTTCGCGTAAGAAAGAGTAAGCTTCTTCTACTTTTTTAACTGTTTTAGACAAGTCAATGATATAAATACCATTGCGTTCAGTGAAGATGAATTTCGCCATTTTAGGGTTCCATCTTCTAGTCTGATGACCAAAGTGTACACCAGCCTCTAATAATTGTTTCATTGATACTACTGCCATTGTGGCACCTCCTGTTAATTAACCTCCGCCGCTTCATCCTTCGGGTCACCCAAAATTAGGCACAGTACCGAAGTCCACCGACGTGCATATTTTTCATACCCAGTAATTTTACCAAAAAATTATTCTAAAAGCAAGCAAGGAGTGAGGATTTATTTAAGAAAACCTCACTCCTTATGTTTGATTATAAAATTATTTTTCTAGAAGCTATTATTTCCAAACATAGTACTGTTTAGATACTACACATAATATTAAGATAGTAAACTCAAAATAACAATTATTATAACTAGTTATTTCGAATGGCCGCAATCATTTGTGCTCGATCATCAGCGCCAAACACAGCGGAACCTGCAACTAGAATTGTAGCACCTGCTCGTTTAATAGGTACACAAGTAATATCATTAATACCGCCATCTACTTCAATAACTGCAGTTGTGTTGTCCACTTCTTCTAATAGCATTTTAGCTTGTTTAACTTTTTTAATAGCGTTTGGAATAAAGGATTGACCACCAAAGCCAGGATTTACGGACATAATTAAGATCATATCAAGATCAGCTGCTACATCCTCCAATAAAGATACTGGTGTACCTGGATTAAGTGATACCCCTGCTTTCATACCACATTGTTTGATATGTTGAATCAATCGATGCATATGAGGCACTGTTTCTTGATGGAATGTAAAATACTCTACACCAATCTTTGCAAACTCTTCTACGTAATCACCAGGATTAGTAACCATTAAATGAACATCAAATGGTAGTTGTGTATAAGGACGGATTGCTTTTACTATAGGTGCACCAAAGGTTAAGTTTGGTACAAAATGACCATCCATAATATCAATATGCAATAAGTCCGCTCCGGCTAATTCAATGGATTTTATTTCTTCACTTAATGTTGCAAAATTTGCAGAGAGCATAGATGGTGCAATTTTAATCATTTTAAAACCTCTTTCGTTGACTTTCTATGTCATTACGTATAGACATATATGCATCATATCGTCCTTGATGAATATGGCCAGCCTCTAAAGCATCTTTTATGCCACAAATAGGTTCATGTTCATGATAACAAGGATTAAATTTACATGTATCAACATAATCACTAAATTCAGGGAATAACGTAGGTAACCGTTCTAATGATACATCATTGAACTCAATGGCGCTAAAGCCTGGTGTATCCATGATAAAGGAATTTGAATCCAAACTATATAAGGAAGCATGACGAGTAGTATGTTTACCACGCTTAATTTTGTCACTAACCTCTCCCGTTTGGAATGCAAACTTAGGGTCCACTGCATTTAATAAACTACTTTTACCAACACCAGAAGGACCTGCAAATGCAGTTACCTTATGTTCTAAGACATGACGTAAGTCATCAATACCAGTCATATTATATGTTGATGTCATCAATACTTCATAGCCGATAGATTGATAAAGTTTTACCATATCTTCCGTATCTGAATCCATCAAATCACATTTGTTGATACATAATACAATAGGAATATCTGCATGCTCAATCATGACAAGCATTTTATTTAATAAAAGCTCATTAATATCTGGTTCATGAGCAGCTACAACCAATACAACTTGATCAATATTAGCTACCGCAGGTCTAACCATGGAATTATGACGATCGAGGATGGACTCAACGAATCCATCCTCAGAAATCGTAACACGATCACCGACAAGTAAACTGTAGCGACCTTTCTTTAATCTACCTCGAACTTTACATTCATGAACAGTACTTGCATCGTCTTGTACATAAAAGTAACCAT
Organism: Veillonella fallax; assembly: GCF_020687175.1. Classification (NCBI taxonomy): domain Bacteria; kingdom Bacillati; phylum Bacillota; class Negativicutes; order Veillonellales; family Veillonellaceae; genus Veillonella; species Veillonella fallax. The sequence goes on from NZ_JAJEQD010000005.1 coordinate 97,874, forward strand.
TCATATTTTTGACAACAATACCTGTAATCATAATTCCCCTATAATGCCGTTTCTTGTACTAATGCACCATTGAGATAAACCTCAATACGAACATTACCTACACCAGACACTTTTTTAACAATACGATCACCAGGTTTATTTGTATCATCGTAGATAACAGCAGAACCGTCATCATCTTTTACGACAATTTTTAGCTCTTGGTTTTTAGAGCCTGCCGGAACTGTAATATCTACCGTACCAGTAGTTTTATTACTACTACTGTCAGATTTTTTATCATCTTTCTTTTTGTCATTTTTATATTCAGTAGTTAGATTTACTGCAGTACCTTCATCAATTTCATCGCCAGCTTTTATGCTTTGTTCTGTTACAATAGATTTTTCCTCTACAGAACCAGCGACTTGATTAACACCAAGATGAGCATTACTCAATGTATCTCGTGCATCTTTTAAAGTCATACCAATGACATTTGGCATTTGAATCTTTTTAGCTTTAGCTTTATTTACAACGAGATCAATTGTTGTGCCTTTAGAAACTTTAGAATCACCAGATGGACTTTGAGCTATGATAACACCATCAGGTTTATTATCTACAGACTGTTGTGTTACTTTACCAACAACTAAACCAACATCTTTAAGTCGTTGTCGAGCTTGGTCTACTGTTAAGCCAGACAAATCCGGTACTGTTATATCACCAACACCTTTAGATACAACAAGGTGAATTGTACGTTGTTCTTTAACCTTCTCTCCTGCACCTGGTGTTTGAGAAATAACTTGACCAGCTGGTACATCAGGATTAGTAACCTCGCTTGTAGAAACACGCAAATGTTTATCTTCTAAAATATTTTTAGCTACAGAAACTTGTTTACCCACAACATTAGGTACATCTACAGTTGTGTTACTCCAGAAATTACCATAACTCAAGAAGGCACCTAAGAAGGCTACTAAAAAAATTACGGCAGCCCCTAGGACGATATATTTTTGTGGGATAGATGCAATTTTACTTAACATACTCTTCTTTTTACCCTCATCGTTTTGCTCTTCTTGAATATCACTGAAATCCTCAAGTGCTTCAGGATCAACAGCTGGTATCATTTGAGTTGCAAAATCATATGGTTCATGACGTTGAGTTTTACCCATTGTAAAGCCTTGAGACAATCGTAAATCACTTATCATGTCAGAAATAGAATCAAAGCGATCTGCAGGGTTTTTAGATAATGCCTTCATTACGACAGCTTCTAAAAGCGGTGGGATTGAAGGATTATATCGAGTTGGAGGAGCTACTTTTTCACGTACATGTTTTAATGCTACTGCAATTGGAGTCTCCCCTTCAAAAGGAACTCTACCTGTTAGCATTTCATATAAAACTACGCCTAAAGAGTAGATATCAGTATTACCATCTACTGGTTTCCCACTGGCTTGTTCAGGTGATAAATAGTGAGCAGAGCCTAAAATTGAATTCGTGTACATAACTGTATTAGTAGCATTCATAGCTCGAGCAATACCAAAGTCAGTTACTTTTACACGCCCCGTACGAGTAATAATGACATTATGAGGTTTAATATCACAATGCACTATTCCCATCGTATGTGCGTGTTCTAAGCCCTCTGCGATAGCAATAGTGAATTTTACAGCCTCGTCTATGGATAGTCTTCCATGTCGCGTTATATATTCTTTTAATGTTTCACCATCTACATATTCCATAATGATATAGTGTAAATCTTGATCAAACCCTACATCATACATATTTACAATATTAGGATGATTTAGTTTGCCCGCCGCTTGTGCTTCTCGTTTAAAACGCGTAACAAACTCATCATCATTAGCAAAGTTAGCATGCAATACTTTAATTGCTACTTGTCTACCTAATAAGGTATCTTCTCCAAGGTATACGTCAGCCATTCCGCCAACGCCAATTTTATCAACAATTCGGTAGCGGTTATCTAGAAGTATACCTTTTATATTCATAGTACTCATTATTTCTCCATTTCTAGATTAGATTGTTCCCACCACAATGGTCACATTATCTCCTGCTCCGACATCATATACGGCTTCCATCAATGATTCTACAACCTTCATATCATCACTATTAGATTGTAATGCACTAGCAATAACATCATCTGATACATAACCACATAGTCCATCAGTGCAAAGTAAAATACGATCACCTGGAAGAATAGATTCTACACCACTATCAACCTCTAAAGTATCATCAACCCCAACTGCACGGGTCAATAAGTTTCGTTGAGGGTGATTTAGCATTTCATCCTTTGTAATCTCTCCAGCAGTTAATAATTCTTGTACCATAGAATGATCTGTAGTAATTTGTCGTAAAAGACCATCTCTATATACATACAAACGACTATCACCAACACTTGCCCAGTATAATTGGTCACCATTAACGGCCGTAACAACAGCAGTAGTGCCCATACCAGCAAGACGTTCTTCATGAGCTACGCGATTAGCTATACGTTCATTGGCATGAATAATAGCATCACATAAATCTTGTTGCCCCACAGTTTCAAGGGAGGCCAAATACTCTTTAATTTCATCAACAGCATAGGTACTAGCGATTTCACCGCCACTATATCCACCCATGCCATCAGTAACAGCGCAAACGTTACCATCAATAAAGAAACGGTCTTCATTGCGTTGACGTACAAGTCCAATTTTACTTAAACCAACAAAATTATTCATGATTCTCCTTTTTCCGACCATGAGCTGCTTTTAATTGCCCACATGCGGCTTGGATAGCATCGCCCATCTCTTTGCGTACCGTTACAGATACGCCATAGGAAGCAACGATGTCTTTAAATGTATTCATATTTGTAATAGATGGTTTATATAATTCTATATGTTCATTGCCATTAACAGGTATTAAGTTAACATGGCAATTTGGGAAATCTTTACAGATTTTCCCCAATGCATGAGCCTCCTCCATAGATGCATTTACTGAATCTATAAGAATATACTCAAAGGTGATACGACGTTGAGTCGTATCATAATAATATTTTACCGCATCTAAGACTTCCGTCAATTCATAACGAGCCCCAACTGGCATAATACTACGACGCACTTCATTATTTGTAGCATGTAATGAGAGTGCCAAAGTTATAGGTAATCCTTCATCAGCTAATTTATAGATGTTTGGAACCCACCCACAAGTAGAAATAGTCATCTTCCGATAACTAATATTACAAATCATAGGATCATGTAATAGTTGCAGTGACTGCAAAACATTATCATAGTTTTGTAATGGTTCCCCTGCCCCCATAACTACAACAGAATGAATTTGCTCTTTTGTAAGAGCTCCGAAAATAACGACTTGTCCAATGATTTCAGACACTGTTAAATCGCGATATAAACCACCCTGTGTAGAGGCACAAAACACACAGCCCATTGCACAACCAACTTGAGAGGAAACACATACAGAATATCCATAATGTTGCTCCATTAAAACGGCTTCTACCCGGCTTTGATCAGTCATTTCAACAAGAATTTTACGAGTCTTCCCATCAGGGGAAACAGACTCAGTAATTAACGTTGGTAAAGAAATAACACAGTTATCACTTAACCATTGACGCAACTCTTTAGGAAACTGCGTCATCTCTTCAAAATCAAATATATATCTGTGATAAATATAGTCTATTAACTGTTTCGCTCGAAACTTTTGTATATTATGGGTCTTAAAGATAGATTGTAACTCTTCTAAAGACTTACCCAATAATTCTATCATGGTACTCCATTTCTATTATTATGATATGCGTTTTACACGAGCCATAAAGAATCCATCCATTTGATCTCGTGGTGGATATGTACTAATCATACCATCTGCAGCTTGTGGCAACCCCTCAAATGATACAGGATCAATGATAAAGTTCTTATGAGTTGCTAGGAATTTTTCTAGTACATCCTCATTTTCCCCACTATTGATAGTACAAGTAGAGTATACTAAATATCCATTAACTTTAACCATTTCAGCAGCTTTTTCTAATATTTCAAGCTGTAATGGAGGTAAGTCAGTAAGTAAAGATTGTGTTTTACGCCAACGCATATCCAACTTTTTTTGTAATATGCCAAGTCCAGAACACGGTGCATCTACTAAGACGCGATCGAATTGTTCTTTCCAATTATCGGGTAAATAACGACCGTCTTGTAGCTTAGTTGAAACTATGGATACTCCAAGTCGTTCAGCATTTTGATTCATAAGCTCTAATTTATGATCGTATATATCACAACTCATAATAGCACCCGTATTATTCATGAGACTTGCCATATGCATAGACTTACCACCTGGTGCAGCACAACAATCTAATATGCGCTCGCCTGGCTTAGGATCAACTACATGAGCAACGAGCATAGAGGCTTTATCCATAAAGGTAATATGACCTTCCATAACAGGTTTTGCTTTTTCCAAGTGCCCTTGATGTGCATCAATATAAACTACTTCTGGAATATCATTGTCCTGTTCAACAGTCCAACCTAAATCTCGTAGTTCTTTTAAACAATCCTCAATAGATACTTTTACAGTATTTATACGTGCTGTCAAACGAGGTTGTTCATTAAACCAAGCACAAAGATCTATAGTCTTATCCTTCCCCATTTCATTCATCCATAAATCAACAAGCCATAAAGGTTGATTATAAATGAAAGAAATTTCTTCAGCCTCAGACTTGGCAAGTTCTCCAATAGAAATACTATCACTTTCACGTAATACTGAACGTAATACGGCATTTACAAAGCCAGATAATCCTCTAGTTAACTTTTTTGCAAGTTTTACCGATTCATTGACCGCTGCACTTTCAGGGACTTTATCCATATAGATAATTTGATAAATGCCAAGTCTAAGGATTTCTACAACCATGGACGATAATTTCTTTAATGGTCTTTTCGCGAAATGAACAATAATGGCATCTAAATAATTTTTTCTACGGATAACACCATAGACCAACTCCGTGAAAAACCTTCGATCTAAATCGGATAAATGATATTTTTGTAAATACTCTTGTAACTTGATATTGGCATAAGCACCATTACGATTAATATCACTCAAAGCTTTCACTGCGAGCAATCGAATATTTAGTTGTTGATTCGTTTTAACTTCAGTCATCGTTTTTCCTACCAATTAATTGTTCAACTGCTGCGCGAACACGTTGAGGATCTACTGTAGTATTGCAACAAGGTCCATTAGGTCTTTCATTTAAAACGCCAATGACAGGTATGGGAAATACATCAGCCATGCCACTTGCTAAATCACGTTCACAAGCAATAGCTACAATAGCCTTTGGTCGCGCTTCTTTTACCTTCATTCGCGCTAATGTACCACCTGTTACCACTATAAATTGACAGCCATACTCTTTAGCAATTTGCAATAAACTTCCAACTTGGCATCTACCACATTGCTTACAATTGTATACGTCATGTGTAACCTTATGAACACATGAACTTTCTTGTAAACAATGAGGTGTCAATAATAATATACGTTCTGGATCAACTGTATACATATCAAGCATCACTAGATGATTAATCAAGTCAATCATAGACTGACGCAATTGATCCTTAGTAACCCCTCTCACTTTACCAATCAATAGGGACACCGGAAACAGTCCATATATAAACTGGTTAGCAAGCCTTAAAACAATAGGATGTAACTGTAGTATACCGAAACTAGCAATAATCAAGGATGCGCACAATAACCATATAACACAAATGAATACAGAAAAAATCACTGTACTTATTATGGGTGCAACAGGATGTAATTGTGAAAGTCCAGGCTCTAATATATACATTAGAAATCCCATAATTACAGTAATTATGGCACATGTAATTGATGACAATATCAGGTATAACGGATACGTTTCGTACTGCTTATATTGAGTCTCCAAAAACTATACCTTCCTTTATCTGATGTCCATTAATAAAATCAATAGCAGAAATACGTTTTTTATTTTCTGGCTGGACCTCTGTCAATAGAATTATATTTCCATCACCACAATATACACCTAAACCGGCTATTTTAGATACGATTGTACCAGGTATAGTTGTGGCTGATATAGCAATTGGTACATGTTTACCATGGATATCTATCAAACCGTGAGTCGTATCATTTGGAACCACTTCACCAGACCATACTTTTAAACGTTTTCCATCGAGATACGTATAACATCCAGGAGCTGGATTAAGACCTCTAATAAGATTTACAATTTCATGGGCTGACTTAGACCAGTCTATGTGCCCCATTTCCTTTGTAATCTTAGCAGTATGTGTAGCCATTGTATCATCTTGTGGCGTAGCCTTAATTTCCCCATTAACCCAACGAGTTAATACGGGAACAATAGTTTCACCACCAAGCACCGCCATACGTTCAAATAATTGACCTGTCGTTTCACTAGGTAAAATATCGGTCTCTACGATATCGATGATATCACCAGTATCAAGGCCATCATCCATATGCATAATGGTAACACCTGTCTTAGTATCACCATTTAATATGGCATAATGAATTGGTGCAGCACCTCTATACTTAGGTAAAATAGATGCATGTACGTTAATACATCCATATTGTGGTAAACGAATAAGCCATGGCGGCAAAATTTTACCGTATGCAATAACCACTACTACATCGGGATTTAGAGCTTCAAGTTCTGCTTGTACTTGTTCATCACGTAATGTTACCGGTTGGAATACAGGTAAATTATGTTTTAAAGCTGCCACTTTTACAGGTGGCATTTGAACTTGTTTACCGCGACCTTTTTGTTTATCTGGCTGACAGTATACACCAACAATAGAGTGACCAGCCTCTATTAATGCTTCCAAAGTAGGAACCGAAAAGTCAGGCGTCCCCATAAATACGACGCGCAATTGTTTTTGATTAGACAATTTCTTTCTCCTCTGGGTGATCAGTAATCAATCGTAAGTTAGTTGCTTTTTCAATAAACAAATGACCTTCTAAATGATCAATCTCATGTTGAAAAATACGCGCTAAAAATCCTTCAGCTTTAATTGTTACCTTTTTATTATGAGGGTCTATACCTTTAACGGTAATTTTGTCGAATCTTTCCACATCGCCAAAATACCCTGGTACACTTAAACAACCCTCTGGTCCCACTTGAGATCCCTCAGCATGCGTAATTTCAGGATTAATTAATGCAATGAGACCACTACCGGCATGATCATCTACGACGATAATTCGTTTTGACACCGCTACTTGAGGTGCAGCAAGTCCAACGCCTTCAGTCTCATACATTGTTTCCGCCATATCATCGATTAGGGCTCTAAGTTTTTTATTAACATGTTCTACAGGTTCCGCAATTTGTTTTAAAACGGGGTGACCTGCTTTCACAACATCTAATACTGCCATTTATACTCCTATACTAAACAGGATCTACATCAATCAAAAGTCCTTCTTGTATGAAGATCCATGAATTATATATATATTCTTTTAAATTTGATAAGTCAGTACCTCGAATCATAATCGCTAAACGATACATATCCCGTACTTTTTTGATACTTGCTTCATAAGGTCCATTAATGAGAATATCGGTATCACCTTTATGGACCTCTAAATCGCTTACAATACGATTAGCTATGGCCTCTAAGGTCTCCATATTTTGATGACGCACTACCATGTGAATCATCTCTCTAAACGGAGGATATCCTAATGCTTTACGATTTTGAATTTCTTCGTTGTAAAAGCCTACATAATCATGAGCCTTACTCTTTATTATAGCATAATTTAACGGATTATATGTTTGTATTACTACACTGCCCGGTTTATCACCACGACCAGCTCGTCCAGAAGTTTGGGTAAGCAAATCAAAAGTTCTTTCAGATGCGGAATACACAGGAATATTTAAAACCGAATCAGCTGTTAAAATACCAACCGCTGTTACATCTTTAAAGTCATGACCTTTTGACACCATTTGTGTTCCCAGTAAGATGTCATATTTATGAGTCCCAAAATCATGTAAAATATCTTCTGCTAATTGTTTATTTTTAGTTACGTCTTGATCAAGGCGGGCAATACGAGCCGATTTAAAATGACGTCGCAACTCTTCCTCTACCTTTTGTGTACCTGATCCAAAGAATTTAATGCGTTGACTATTGCACTTTGGACAGACCGTAGGAATCGGTTCATGATGTTCACAATAATGGCACCGTAATTCTTCACCTGCTTGGTGATACACCATAGCTACATCACAATGAGGACACATAATAGTTTCCCCGCAATCGCGACACATTACAAAGGTACTATAACCACGTCTGTTCAATAGAATAATCATTTGGTTATGTTCATTCAATGTTTTTTGAATTAAGCTACTCATAGCATCAGAAAAAACAGAATAGTTGCCATGAAGAATTTCTTCCTTCATGTCCACAATAGTTACTTTTGGCATTGGTTGTTCAAAAATACGATGTGGCAATTCAAGCAACTGATATTCCCCTTGCTTAGCTTTATAATAGGAGGTTACAGATGGTGTTGCAGAACCTAGTATTACAGGACAACCATGTGCTTCCCCACGCCATAATGCAACATTTCTAGCATGGTAACGAACCATGTCCTCTTGCTTATAAGAAGTATCATGCTCTTCATCTACTACGATAAGTCCAATGTCCTCAGCTGGAGCAAATACTGCTGATCGTGCACCAATGATAATATGACTATCCTTGCGACGCAAACGCTCCCAGTTATTATTGCGTTGTTGAACTGTTAACTTACTATGAAATACTACAACTTCATCACCAAAGGTTTCTACAAAACGACGCACTATCTGATCTGTCAAAATAATTTCTGGAACCAAAATAATAGCAGTTTTATCTTGGCTAATACATTTTTCCGTAGCTTTTAAATACAATTGGGTTTTTCCACTACCCGTTACGCCATGTAACAAAAAGGTTTTATGCTGATGTGTGTTCATCGCTTCTTGTATCGGTTCATACACGGCTTGTTGTGCATTAGTTAGTGCTATATTTACTTCTTCTGTTAATAGTTCATCAAATGAGGTTTTTGTAGCTTTAAATCTAGATTCAATAGTAATCCCCTTAGCTTCACTAACTTGTTTAATGACCATTCGTGAAAAACCTTTAGCCAATAATAAAGCTTTTGATGCGCCCCCTACTTCAAGTAAATATTTTGCCAACTCTCGTTGTTTCTTTTTTCGTTCACTAAATTGTTCTACCGTGAAAGCAGGTGTAACGACAAGCCATTCTTCCCTAGGCGCCTCATAAGATTTTAGAGTTTTATTAACAGTAAATAAACGCAATGCATCGCCATAAGAGAATAAATAATATTCATTTAAACGACGAGCAGTATCCATCATTTCAGGTGTGAACCAAGGTTCATTGTCTAATACTTGAACAATATTTCGCAATGTGAACTCAGGGGGCTCGCTTAAATCTTCATAGCCAATCAGAATTCCCTCTTCGCGACTATTGCCTAAAGGAATAAGTACACGTGTACCAGGTAAGATATTGCCAAACTTTTCAGGCATTAAGTAGCTTAATGGTTTATGAAGTTGTTTAGCAGGTCTATTGATGATAACTTTTGCGACACGCATACATTATTTCCTTTCATTTACTATAAAAGGTCTCAGTAGAAATTCTACTAAGACCTTTTGTATTATAAGCCAGCTTCAGCTTTTAAAATTGCTGCTTTGTCTGTACGCTCCCAAGGTATATCTACATCAGTTCTACCAAAGTGACCATATGCTGCAGTTTTGCGATAATGAGGTTTTAACAAATCAAGCATTTCAATAATACCTGCTGGACGAAGGTCGAAATGTTTCTTAACGAGTTCTTGAATTTTAGTTTCCTCAACATGACCTGTACCAAAAGTATCAACCAAGATAGATACAGGATGAGCAACGCCAATTGCGTAAGCAACTTGTACTTCACACTTATCAGCAAGGCCTGCTGCTACAACATTTTTAGCTACATAACGAGCTGCATATGCTGCAGAGCGGTCAACCTTAGATGGATCCTTACCAGAGAAAGCACCGCCACCATGACGAGCCATACCGCCGTAAGTATCTACGATAATTTTGCGGCCAGTCAAGCCAGCATCACCATGAGGACCACCGATTACGAAACGGCCAGTTGGGTTAATGAAATATTTTGTATTTTCATCAACAAATTCAGCAGGCAATGCTGCATCGATAACAAAGCGTTTCAAGTCTGCTTTAATTTGTTCTTGCGTAACTTCAGGGCTATGTTGTGTAGAGATAACAATTGTATCAATACGTTTTGGTTTACCATCAACATATTCAACAGTAACTTGAGTTTTACCATCTGGACGAAGATATGTTAAAGTGCCATCTTTACGAACTTCTGTAAGACGACGAGATAAACGATGAGCCAAAGAAATAGGCATAGGCATAAGTTCAGGTGTTTCATTAGATGCATAACCAAACATCATACCTTGGTCACCAGCACCGATTTTATCTAGTGCTTCACCATTACCATCTTTAGATTCAAGAGCTTCATCTACGCCCATCGCAATATCAGCAGATTGTTCATCAATAGAAACAAGTACACCGCAAGTGTCGCAGTCAAAGCCAAATTTTGCACGTGTATAACCAATTTCACGAACTGTATCACGTACGATGCGAGGAATATCTACATATGTATTAGTAGAAATTTCACCTACTACATGAACTAGACCAGTAGTAACTAAAGTTTCACAAGCTACACGAGCAGTTGGATCCTTTTCAATAATCGCATCCAAAACAGCGTCAGAAATTTGGTCAGCTATTTTATCTGGATGGCCTTCAGTAACAGATTCAGAAGTAAAAAACATATGTTTTTCAGCCATTTTATCCTCCTAATACGAAAAAAAGCCTCTCATGTACTCATGAGAGACCCTCCCATCTAACGACATTTGTCATAGGAATTAGCACCTTTTCCTCTTGGAATGGTTGCTGTAGCTTCATAGGGCCTATCCCTCCACTACTCTTGATGAGTTACAGAAATATTATAGTGTATTTACATTGATAAAGCAAGTCATTATTACATATCTTTCTATCAATTACAAACTACAAACATAAGATTCTCTCATGTATCGTGTTATTTATTTTTTACCAATTCCACAACTTCTTTCATAATATTATGGGCCAATTCAGATTTTTTCATATTCGGCATTTCTTTAGGATCTTTATGAGGATATAAGAAGTATCCTTCATTCGTATCTACATTAAAACCTGCATTAGATTTACTAACATCATTTGCTACAAGCATATCTAAGTTTTTTCTAATTACTTTATCTTGACCGTATTTAATAACATGCTCAGTTTCCGCTGCAAAACCTACAAGAATTTGATGTTTCTTTTTAGCACCTAAACCTTGTAGTATATCTGGATTTTTAACAAGTTCTAATGTCATGGACTCCATTTTCTTTATTTTTTGTTCTGCCTTGTGAAGGACTCTAAAATCAGATACTGCTGCCGCCATGATAACCACATCTACCTCGCCATATCGAGATTCAACAGCATTTTGCATAGATAAAGCAGAGTCAACAGGAACAAAATCTACTCCACTAGGTACGGCTAAAGATGTGGGTGCACTGATCAAAATAACGTTAGCCCCCATCCGGGCTGCTTGCTCAGCAATAGCATACCCCATCTTTCCACTAGACCGATTACCAATATAACGAACAGGATCGATATTCTCTTGTGTACCACCGGCTGTAACAAGCACTGTAATACCTTCAAGTTCATTAGATTTGCACATCTGTGATTCAAGCCAATCTACAATAGCTTCAGGCTCTGGTAAACGCCCAACACCGGTAACCCCACAAGCAAGCCATCCTTCCGCAGGTTCCATAATATGGTAGCCAAGAGAACGTAAACCTTCCAAATTACGTTGAGTAATCGGATTGTTATACATTTCTGTATTCATAGCAGGACAAAGATATTTTGGAGCCTTAGTAGCCATTATTGTTGTTGTTAGCATATCATCTGCAATACCGGCATATATTTTACCAATTACATTTGCCGTAGCTGGAACAACCACATATGCATCTGCCCATTTAGCTAATGCAATATGCTCCACATCCCATTGATGTACTTGTTCAAACATGTCGATAGCTACAGGATGTCCACTAATTTCACCAAATGTAAGAGGTGAAGCTATATGAGTGGAATTTTGAGTCATAACAACCTTTACTTCAGCACCTTTTTTACGAAGCCTGCTCACTACTTCAATTGCCTTATACGCAGCAATACCTGCAGATACAGCGACAATGATATGTTTTCCTCGCATTTTCTTCTCCTTTTAAAAATTCCTTGTATCAACGATACAAGGAATTGTTGTTCTTATTTAATGCCTTCTTTAGTGCGTTTATAAGTCACTTCACCTTCGGCAATTTCATAAAATGCCAAGGAAACAGGCTTGTCAGTTGCATGTGTAGATTCAGCTAAGCATGGTTCGCCATCTGTTAGTTCACGAGCACGTTTAGCTGCTAATGTTACCAAAGTATATTTACTATCTACTTGATTTTCCAATTTTTTCAATGGAGGTTTTACCATCATACTATCACTTCTCCTTAGACTCTTGATACTGTTTATAAATAAATTGAATTTGCTCTTTATTGCGACTAATCTTACAGGATTCAGCTCGTAAGATAGATGCAACCTTCTCAGATGCTTCTCCGAGATCATCATTTACAACTATATAGTCATATCGATGGGCTAATGCCAATTCAGAACAAGCTAATGACAACCGTTTATCAATAACTTCTTTCGCATCTGTACCGCGATTATGTAAGCGCTCAGATAACTCAGTTAATGACGGTGGTACTATATAGATAAATACAGCATCACTAAAACGTTCTTTAACTTGCATAGCACCTTGAATATCAATTTCTAACAGTACACTTTTACCATCATCCAATAAATCCATTACATGTTGCTTAGGTGTACCGTAGTAATTATCATATACCTTTGCATATTCTAAAAATGCATCTTCACTTAATAGAGTTTCAAACTCTTCTTTCGAGCGAAAGAAGTAATTAACCCCTTCCACTTCACCAACACGTGGTGCCCGTGTGGTCATTGAAACGGAATATACTAAATTAGGCATTTCTTTTCGAATATTCGCACAAATCGTACCTTTACCTGCGCCAGATGGCCCGGATATAACGATTAATAATCCTCTGTCTGACATATGTACTCCTATGATTCTACTGTATCTTCGTCTACATCATATTGCACAAGTCGATGTGCTACGGTTTCTGGTTGAATTGCAGATAATACAATTTGACCACTATCCATAACTAATACAGCACGAGTCTTACGACCATATGTAGCATCAATGAGTAGGCCCTTGTCACGCGCATCTTGAACCATACGTTTTATCGGTGCAGATTCGGGACTAATAATAGCCATAACACGGTTAGCAGATACCATATTACCAAAGCCTATATTCAATAACTGAATACTCATTTATGGACCTCCTATTACTCTACATTCTGTACTTGTTCTCTAATTTTCTCTAACTCACATTTTAGCTGAACCACAAACTCTGTAATACTTGAATCCATAGCTTTGGAACCAATTGTATTCACTTCACGATTCATTTCTTGCAAAATAAAATCCACCTTACGACCGATGGAATTCTCATCTGCAAGTGTGTTTTTTAATTGTACCACATGTGAGGTAAATCGGACAATCTCTTCCGTAATATCAGTCTTATCAGCTAATAAAGCAATTTCCTGCAAAAAACGATCTTCACTTATACTCGCCTCTAAAGACACTAAATATTCTTGAATTTTTCCCTTTATATGCTCACGATACGCATCTACAGCGCCGGCTTTATTCTCATCAATAATCTTGATTATATTTTCTAAAGTAGTGATACGAGACAATAAATCTTGTTCAATATGTTTACCTTCTACTGTACGCATTGTTATTAAGGCATCCAGTGCTTGGTTTGTAGATTCTTGTACTATTTCTGAAAGCACATCTTCTGCAATCGGAGTATCTTGTTGTTGTATCCATTCATTAGAAATGGAATTGACCGCTTGTAAAGGCACCTTTTTAGGGTCATCATAAAACTCTTCTCGAACAAGCAATTCTTGTATCTGCTTCCTCAATACACTATTTATTGTAAAAGTTTTAGGTCTTTCCCCTGCATCTTGAATAGAAACAGATACTTCAACTTTACCACGAGTAATCCGATCTTGTACTAACCCGCGAATAATACTTTCAAAAGGGTTTATTTGCTTTGGACTACGTATAAATAAATCCAAAAATCGTGCATTTACAGTCTTAATTTCTACCGTACAGGTAATGCCATCTTTGGTTGCCGTACCAGAACCAAAACCGGTCATACTTTTCATATGATATCCTCCTTAGCAGTTTTTATTATTGTACCACGAATTATACATTCCGTGTTTAAATACTAAGAATTATATGTACATTATGTTATACTAAACTATACTTCTAAATAGAATTGAAAGGAGTACCATGAATTTAGACGGACTTACCATGTCTGTTCTCGCTAAAGAATTAAATGAGCGATTACAAACAGGTCAAATACAAAAATTATATCAAATAGATAAAACTACATTACTATTTAAAATTCGTGCACTTAACGAAGATCAAAGCCTAGTCATCACTGTTGGTGCAACCCCTGCGATGTATCTCAGCAAACCTCTTCAAGATTTACCAAAGGAACCTAGTTCACTATGTATGTTCTTACGTAAACATATTGAGGGTAGCCGTATTGTAAAGGTTGAACAAATCAATGGTGACCGAATCATGTGTATCCAAACGGATAAGCTTGAAATGGATGGTTCTATTACGAGTACATTTATATATGTGGAACTAATGGGCAAGTATTCAAACTGTATCTTTGTTCAAGATGGAGTTATTCTAGAATCATTAATTCATGTATCACCTTTAATGAATCGTGAACGTTCTATAAGTCCTAAACTACACTATGAATTACCACCTAATGCTAATCGTGTAAGTTTAATGGATTTTGATTATGATGAAATCAAAAATTTACTTACCTCCTTCGGTGATAGCACTGTACAACAATCTATACGTGCCATCTTTAACGGTTTTGGTAAACCTTTGTTGGATGAAGTATTATTGGCTTCAAATCTTAGCGGTAATGAGATCATAAGCGACTTAATTCCCACGCAAGTTGATGCCTTAGCTAAGGCGTTATATGAGTTAAAAATTAAGCTCAATGAAAGTAATGGTTTGCTTACTTTAATTAATGATAATAATAAAAAAGCACATGCTACTTTTATCCTACAAAATTATAAAGTACTTAAAGAATATAGTACGATTTCAGAACCCTTAGAAGAATCAATTCATAATACAAAATCCATTCACACTGCAGATAAAGAACTAGAAAAGATCTTAACAGCAGCCATAAAAAAAGAAGAAGTTCGTCATCAAAAGATTAAAGATGAATTAGATGACACCAATAAAATGGATACATATAAACTATATGGTGATATCTTAATGATTAATGCTCACTTACAAGTTCAATATGAACCTTCTATCCAATTACCAAATCTTCTTTCTGAAGATGGAGAATTATTAACAATTCCTCTAAAGCCAAATCTTACAATTGTAGAAAACGGTCAATGGTATTATAAGCTCTATACTAAATTAAAAAATCGTATGGTCAGTGGTGAATATCAACTTAATGCTAGTACTACAAAACTTGAATATCTCAAATCAATTTTATATAGTATTTCATTAGCCACTACCCGTGAAAGCTTAGAAGAAATTCGTAAAGAATGTATGGATGCAGGCATAATCAAAAAATCGAAGAAGCCATTATCATATAAATTAGGTAAATCAAATTACATTCATTTAACCATCGATGAAGGTGAAATATTTATTGGCCGTAACAATCAACAAAATGAATATTTGACTCATCGATTTGCCAAACCAACAGATATTTGGTTCCATACACAAGATATTCAAGGTTCCCATCTCATATTAAGACTTAATGTAGAGCCTGATGATATGATTCTATCTAAAGTCGCTCAATACGCAGCCTACTTTAGTAAGGCACGTGAAACTAGCAAAGTACCTGTAGATTATACATACATTAAAAATATCAAAAAGCCACCTGGGTCTCCACTTGGTTTTGTTATTTTTAGCACTCATCAAACAATGATCGTTGAGCCTAAAAAGCCTGATAATTATAATGAATAAAAAAGAAGCGAAGGAAATCCTTCGCTTCTTTTCTTATAATATTATTGGTTTTCTTCTGTACGTTGTTCAGTTTGTTTCAAACTTTCACGATTTTGACGTAAGCTTTCCAATGTTTTTTCTAAATTATTTTCCACATATTTAAGAACATCACCAGCATATTGAATGGAGCTGGATTTCAATTCCTCAGAGGATTGGTTAGCTGCATTGATAATTTGATTAGCTTGTTCTTGAGCTTGTTTAACTAGTTCACTTTCAGCAGTTAATTTAGCAATGTAGTCTTTAGCTTGATCAATCAAAGTTTCAGCTTGACGTTGAGCATCAGCTAGTACTTTATCTTTATCTGCTACAATACGACGAGACTCTTCAAGTTCCAATGGTAAAGACTCTTGAATAGAATCAATAATACGCATAATTTCGTCTTCCTCAACCATACGTTTTGTAGTCATAGGAATACGGCTGCTAGATTCAATAAGAACCTCTAAATCTTCTAATAATTTTTCTGTTTTCATACATTTCACCCCTATTTATTATGGACCGTATTAAAGCGTTCTTCAAGTTTTTCCTTAACATCATCCGGAACTAAACCATCTAGCTTACCGCCAAATTTTGCAAGTTCACGAATACCTGTGGAGCTGACGAAAGAGTATTTATTATTTGTCATAATAAATACAGTTTCAATATCATCATCCAAATATTTTGCAAACAACGCACGTTGAAATTCATATTCAAAGTCACTTAAAGCTCGCAATCCTCGAATGATTATAGTGGCATTCTTAGATTTAACATACTGGTTAAGTAGACCACCTGTACAATCAATTTCAACATTAGGAATATGTTTGACAGAATTTTGAATCATCTCAACCCGTTCTTCCATGGTAAATAAGGAATTTTTATTTGGGTTAGAGCTGACAGCAATGATTAATTTATCAACTAATCGACTGCCTCGTTCAAAAATATCAACATGTCCATTTGTTACTGGGTCAAAACTACCCGGACACACACCTATACGCACAGGTTTAGCTCCTTTCAGCAGTGTTTACAAAATAGGAAACCATCGTATAACCAAATTTCTGTTCTTTTATACATTTCCATGATTCAGGCAAGGTAAATGCCTCGTCCTTATGGTGCTCTAGTAGTAAAACACCTTCGGGCTTTAATAAATCACAGTCTACAACCATATCTATGGTCTCTTGTATAAATCCATTTTCATATGGTGGATCAGAAAAAATATAATCGAACTGTCGTCCCATTATATAATTTTTTAATTGTGAAAGTTTCCTCGGAATGATTTCTAACCGATCTTCCACATGACAATGTTTGGCATTCTCCAAAATCAATTTTCCTGTTTTAAAGTCTACCGCTACTGCATGTGCTGCACCACGACTTAAGGCTTCAATAGCTACTGCACCTGTACCTGAAAATATATCTAATACATGAGTACCAAATATACCTCTATTAGATAATACATTAAACACACTTTCACGAACACGATCAAGTGTAGGTCTAGTATCTACCCCTTTAGGTGCTTTTATAGTATGTCCCTTTGCAGTTCCGCCAATAATTCGCATACAACCCTCACAAGATTATACTCATTAATTATAGTATATAAATAACCAAATTAAAAGTATCTTTTATTTATGATACTTCAATTTTAATATCTCGTCCCATCAATTCTGCTAATGCCAAAGCAGGAGATTTTTCTTCATATAAAACTTCATATAAAGCCTTTGTTATAGGCATTTCAATATGATGTTCACAAGCCATTTTATAAATAATGTCAGTAGCAAAGAAACCTTCTACAACCATATTCGTATGATTAATAATATAGTCCATCGTCTTTCCATCTGCTAATTGTTGTCCAGCAGCCCGGTTGCGACCATGGGGACTCATACATGTGGCAATCAAATCTCCCATACCAGCAAGGCCAGCATAGGTTTCTTTTTGTGCTCCTAAGGCTACACCAAAGCGGGTCATCTCATGCAACCCACGTGTTAAGAGTAATGCTTTACAGTTATCCCCTAACTTTAGACCGTCTACAATACCAGCCGCGAGAGCAATAATATTCTTTGTAGCCCCCGCTAACTCAACACCAGTAATATCGGTATTTGCATAAATTCTAAAGTTTTGACTACATAATGCTTTCTGTAACATCGTGGCCACATCAAGATCTTCTGTACTTAAAACAGATGCAGCCGGTAAATCTCGTCCAATTTCTTCCGCATGGTTTGGACCAGATAAAACAGCGAGATTACATCCAACTGTTCCTAGAACCTCTCTCATAACTGTAGTCAGCAATTTGCCAGTAGTACGCTCTACACCTTTTGAACAAAGTATATACGATTGTTCTTTATGAGCATAAGGTCTAATAGACTCTAAACTAGTACGTACATGTACAGATGGCGTAACCATGAGAATGATATCGGCCCCTTTAATACAGGTAGCAAGATCTGAACTATATACTAATTCATTTGGTAATGTTACGCCAGGTAAATACTCTTTATTCTCTAGATCTTTAGCTAATTGATCTGCAAATTCTGGGCGACGACAATATAAAGTTGTAGTATTTCCAGCTAATACGGATTTAATAGCAAGAGCAGTTCCCCAGCTACCAGAGCCGACAACAACAACATTCATATATTAATCCTTTTTGATACGTTCTACTTTTAACTCATTACCTGCAAGTAAACGTTTGATATTATCCCAATGGCGAACAATGACAAATAAAGCAGCCAAAGCGCCAAAGCCAACGAACCAATAAGATTCGCCTGTAAAATACATTAAGATTGGTACCAAAGCGGCAGCTATAATTGATCCTAGTGATACGAGCTTAGTGAAATAGACAATAACGCCCCATACCAAGAAGGCAATCAAAGCAACTAATGGTGACAAAGCAATTAATACACCTAGTCCTGTAGCTACGCCACGACCACCTTTAAAGCCTAAGAATATAGACCAGTTATGGCCCATCATAGCAAGGATACCACCTAAGATCATATACATAGGTCCATAAGAGGATAATAATACTACCCCAGCCGCGCCTTTTAAGGCATCACAGAGAAATACAGGTAATGCAGCTTTGAGACCTATAACGCGATATGTGTTAGTGGCACCTATATTTTTAGAACCATATTGGCGGACATCTGTATTAAAGAAGGTCTTACCGATAATTAAACCACTAGGAATTGAACCAATAAGATATGCCAATATAGCATATACGATAACCATAATATCCATTAGTCTTCATCATCCCGTTTCTTACCACGCAACACTAAACGAATTGGTGTTCCTTCAAAGCCAAAGGACTCACGTAATCTATTTTCCAAGAAACGCATATACGAGAAGTGAATTAACTCTGGTTCATTTACAAACAAAATAAATGTAGGTGGTTTAACACTTGCTTGTGTCATATAGTAAATCTTTGGAATTCTGCCATTACGAGATGGTACAGGATTTACTGTTTGAGCATCTTGCAATAATTGATTTAATGTACCTGTAGATACACGGCGATACTGTTGTTCAGAAACGAATTTCAACATATCAGCTAAGCGATGAATACGTTGCTTAGTCAATGCAGATGCAAATAGAATCGGCGCAAATTGTAAGAACCCTAATTCATCATAAATATCTTCAGTAAAGCGCAGTGTTGTTTTATCATCTTTTTCAACAAGATCCCATTTGTTTACAACAATAATTACACCCTTGCCTGCTTCATAGGCATAACCAGCAATTTTCTTATCTTGTTCTGTAACACCATCTTGAGCATCAAGCACAAGAACAACAATATCCGAACGGTCTACAGAGCGTAAAGAACGCACAATACTATATCGTTCAACAGCTTCTTCGATTTTAGATTTACGTCGCATGCCTGCAGTATCGATAAGGACAAATTTTTGATCTCCATGAGTCCAATATGTATCGATGGAATCACGTGTTGTGCCTGCTACATCAGATACGATTACGCGGTCTTGCCCTAATAATGCATTAGTCAAAGAAGATTTACCTACATTAGGACGGCCAATAACCGCTACGTGAATAGTGTCTTCATCATCAACATTTGTACCAACTGGAGGGAAATGTTTAACAGTATCGTCAAGCAAGTCACCTAAATTCATTAAATTCTTAGCAGAAATACCAATTGGATCACCTAAGCCAAGATTATAGAATTCATAAATATTAGGTTCTTGATTAACACTGTCAATTTTATTAACAACTAAAACTACAGGTTTGCCGCTAGCACGTAATATATTTGCAACTTCTTCATCAGCCGGAACAATCCCTTGTTTACCATCAACAACAAATAATATTACATCCGCTTCTTCAATTGCTAATTCAGCTTGTAAACGCATCATCTTAGGAATAACATGACTATTATCTGTTATGAATTCGATACCACCTGTATCTATCATTGTAAATTCACGATTTAACCACTCTGAGTCAAAGTAAATACGATCCCGTGTTACACCAGGAATATCTTCAACAATAGAGATTCGTTTATTAACAATGGCATTAAAAAGTGTAGATTTCCCTACATTTGGACGACCTACAACAGCCACTAATGGTTTTGCCATGGTTTCACCTCATTATCTAATCTAATACATTACTATATTTTATCATATTCTACGTAAAGTACGCAAAAAGGCTAACCAAGGAAACCTTGGTTAGCCTTATATTAGACAATGAATTATTCAGCGTCTTCTGCAGTTTCTTTTGCTTCCATCAATTCAGTTAAAGCCAAACCCAATTTCTTTTCGTCTTTGTTAAGAGAAATGATTTTAACTTCTACTTCTTGACCGCGGTTTAAGTAGTCTTCAACTTTCGCATTACGTTGTTTTGTAATTTGAGAAATGTGAAGTAAACCTTGAATGTCGTCGTTAACAGCTACGAATGCACCGTAAGCTACCAAACGAACAACTTTGCCGTTAATAACATCGCCAACATGCAATGTTTCTTCAGCTACGTCCCATGGGCTCTTAGTCAAAGCTTTTAAGGACAAGGATAATTTGTTGCTTTCAGCGTCGAAGGATTGTAATTTAACTTCGATTTCTTGACCAACGGAAAGAACATCTTCCACTTTTTTGATTTTTTGCCAAGAAATGTCGGAAATGTGAAGTAAACCTTCAATACCACCGATATCTACGAAAGCACCATAAGGCATGATTTTACGAACAATACCTTTATAGTTGTCGCCAACGTTGATGTTTTTCAATGCTTCAGCTAATTTAGCTTGACGTTCTACTTCCAATACTGCACGACGGGAAAGAACCAAACGGTTTTTCTTTTCGTCGATTTCAAGTACTTTAGCTTCGAATTCTGTACCAACCAAGTTGTCCAAGGATTTTACGAAATGAACATCACCTTGGGACAATGGAATGAAACCACGAAGGGATTTAACTGTTACTACCAAACCTGCTGGGATAGCATCAATACCTTTACATACGATAGCTTCATCTTTTTCTTGTGCTTCGATAACATATTGCCAATCTTCATCTTTAGCCAAGCGAGTCATGGAAAGATAAATAGGATTATCTTCTTTGATGTGGTTCATGATAACTGCTTTAATTTCATCACCATTTTTCAACACATCTTTGGCAGATTCTGGTGCTGGATAAGAAATTTCAGTTCTGTTCAAAATGGCTTCAGTTTTGTAGCCAAAAGATACATAAGCGCGTTCATCTTCAACTTGAACTACTGTACCTTCTACAACGTTCCCTTTCTTAAATTCTTCTTGACCTTCTGCTGCTAATAATTCTGCAAAATCTTTCATTGTCTCAATGACCTCCTTAATAATCCAGTCGGGAGTCGATGCTCCTGCTGTAACTCCTACCGTCTGTACTCGGTTAAACCATTCCAGTTGTAATTCAGTAGAAGTTTCAATGTGATAAGTTGTACATCCAACGTCACGACAAACCTCTGCCAATCGGTTTGTATTGCCGCTATTCTTACCGCCTATCACTATCATAAGATCTACATTACGTGCTAAGTCAACGGCAGAGTTCTGTCGTTCTTGCGTTGCATTGCATATCGTTTTGAAAACCTTAAGATTCTTAGATTTTTTCTCTAATATCTCTATTATACTGTTAAATTTGAATTGTGAAAAGGTTGTTTGTACAACAACACCCATTTTTTCCACAATTTGTAGTTTTTTTGCGGATTCTTCATCTTCGATGATTATTCCTTTGTTATTTGCCCATAAATTGATACTTTTTACTTCAGGATGGTTTTTTTCGCCCAAAATCACCAAAGTCATTCCATCTTCTATGACAGACTTAGCATCTTGTTGCGCTTTTTTTACATGAGGACATGTAGCATCTAAAATATGTAATCCCTTTTCTTCAGCTTCTGCATAAATAGCAGGGCCTACACCATGAGATCGAATAATCATTGTCCCTTCGTCAATATCTGCTACCTCTTGAATAGGACTTACACCTTTACTTTCAAGGCGACCTACAACTTGAGGATTATGAATGATAGGACCTAATGTATAACTTTTACCCTTACCCTCGGCAGCTTCATTAGCCATTTCAACGGCTCGCTTAACACCATAACAAAAGCCATGGTTTTCAGCCAAAATTATTTCCATAAAGTCTCCTCTATACGATTTTCATGATACGAATCTATCATGCGTTGAATTTCACCTTTAACACGATCATTAACCTCTTTGATTGCTTCAGGTGTTGGTTTAGCTTTATTTACAGGAACTTGTTTACCAATAATACAAGCTACTTGATTTTTCTTCATATTATGAGATCCAATAATAGCAACTGGTGTTATACCAATGCCTGTACGCAATGCAATTGATGCTGCGCCATCATGAAATCTTCCAAGCTTACCGCTCTTTTGACGGTTTCCTTCAGCAAATATCCCTAGCACCTTATTGTCTTTCAATAATCCTAAGGCATGACGTATAGCTACCTTGTCGATAGCACCGCGATTTAGTGGAAATGCACCAAGCCATGTACAGAAAAATCGAGAAATGGGATTCACAAATAATTCCTGTTTCGCCATGAAATGTACATGTCTAGGTAATGCATAGCCACAGATAGGCGGATCATTGTTACTCAAATGATTTGGTACAACAATAACGGGACCTTCCATAGGAAAATTATCACGCCCATATACCTTTAGTCCATAACCGACTTTATAGCGCAACCAAAAGGCAGTACGCCAAAGCCATGTAGAAAATTTATTCATCTTAGATTCGCTCCTGTACTAGATGTAATATATGTTCCACTGTTTCATCAAACGTCATGTTACTAGAATCCACAACAATAGCATCCTCAACGCACACCAGTGGAGATTCATCGCGATTTTTATCCATTTCATCGCGACTTTCAACATTCTTTTTAATGTCTTCTAATGATTGCTCATTAGAAGTACCTTGAACTTCAAGCCATCTACGTTTTGCTCGTGCATCTACAGATGCTGTTAAATATATCTTCAATTCAGCCTTTGGTAGTACAACAGAGCCTATATCGCGACCATCTAAAATAACACCACCAACAGCAGCCATAGCTTGTTGGCGTTCAACTAAGTATTCACGAACACCTTTATAAGAGGCAATAGTCGATACATTCTCATTGATTTGTTGTTGTCGAATTAGATTTGTCACGTCTTGACCTTTTACAAATACTTTACAAGCATTTGCAGTAGGCTCTAATGTTAAATCTAATGAAGGGAGCAATGATTCTACGTCTTTTTGATTTTTCACATCAACATGGCTATCGAGAACCGCCCATGTTACACCTCGATACATAGCGCCTGTATCGATATATAAATAACCCAATTCATTGGCCACTACTTTTGAAATACTACTTTTACCAGCCCCTGCAGGACCATCAATAGCAATGGCAATTTTTTTTGTATTCATAATAACCTCTATTCTTCATCACCATGTACAGCATGCATAGCCGCCACATAACCAGTAGAAAAAGCAGCTTGTAAATTATAGCCGCCCGTAAAGGCATCAATATCCAGAACCTCACCAGCACCATATAAGCCTTTCACCAATTTAGACTCCATGGTTTTGGGACTAAACTCTTTTAACGAAATACCACCGGCTGTAACAATTGCTTCTGCTACAGGGCGTAACTCCTTTACAGTTAATGTCATATGTTGTAATACATGACATAAACGCATACGTTCTTCTTTTGTAATTTGATTAATTGGTTTGCTTGGATCTAATTCAGCAAGGTTTATCACAATCGGAATCAGATTGACAGGTAATAAATCTTTCATCCCATTAGCTAATTGTTTTTTTGAATATAAATCAAAATCCTTCTGTAAGCGTTTGTCTAAAACTTCTGCAGTTAATGCAGGCTTCAGATTTATTTCAATAGTGATTTGTGGATTTTTCTTACGCAACAATTTGCCTACTGTATGACTTAAAGACAAGATTGTAGGACCCGTAAGGCCAAAATGAGTGAACATCATTTCCCCAAATTGTTTTGCTTGTAACTTATTTTTCGAAATAACGGATACCTCAACATTACGAAGACTAAGCCCCATAATATCTTTTACCCAAGATTCCCCTGTTACAATTGGTACCAATGATGGTCTTATATCTGTAATGGTATGACCAATTTTTTTAGCTAAAGCATATCCATCACCAGTAGAACCAGTTAACGGATAAGAGGCACCACCGGTACAAATGATAGCGGCATCACAAGCATATTGTTCCTTATCTGTTGTAACTCCTACAACACGACCATCCTCAACAGTAATTGATGTAACAGGTTCATTTAAATGAACTTGTACTTTATACTTTTTAAGGATTTTCATGAATATATTGCGTACTTCTAAAGCAGAATCAGATTCTGGGAATACACGTCCCCCTCGTTCAACCTTAGTTTTTAAGCCACAACTATGTAATAATTCAAGCAAGTCTTCATTACTAAAGCGTTCATAAGCGCCATATAGAAACTTACCATTACCAGGCGTATTTTTAATGAACTCGGTCATATCTGCACTATTTGTAATATTACAGCGACCTTTACCTGTAATGCCCATCTTCTTACCAACCATATTCATTTTTTCTAGTAAGATGACACGTGCCCCTTCACGACCAGCTATAACAGCTGCCATAAGACCTGCTGCACCACCGCCAATGACTACAATTTGTTTCATTCCTTACCTGCTCCTAACGCTTTTAGAGCTTTTACTTCACGAATTGTAAGCTGACGAGAACCACCACGTTTAACACCACCTAAGGTAAGCCCAGCATAGGCAATTCGTTTTAAGTTATGAATACGGTACCCAAAGTGTTCAAACATACGACGAACTTGGCGATTACGACCTTCATGGATTGTAATTTCTACTTCATGAACACCATTATGATCATCAAAACCGAGATCTACAATTGTTGCAGGAGCTGTTATACCATCTTCCAGTGCTACACCATTGGCAATAACCTGTAAATCTTCATCACGAACACGGCCCTTAATACGCACCTCATATGTTTTTTCTACGCCCTTAGACGGATGAGTTAAGTTTTGAGCCAACTCACCATCATTAGTCAACAACAATAACCCTTCTGTATATAAGTCAAGGCGACCTATTGGATAGATTCGTTTTGATTCATTTTTAATATAATCTATAACAGTTTCACGACCTTGAGGGTCAGACACAGATGTAATAACCCCCTTTGGTTTATTTAACAAGTAATAAACTGGTTTCTCTTGGGCTAATAATTGACCATTAACCTTAACTTTATCCTTTTGAGGATCAATTTTCACACCTAATTCAGTGATTCTACGACCATTAACCTGAACTTTTCCTTCTGTAATCAATTCTTCTGCCTTGCGTCGTGATGCTACACCACAACTAGCAATAAATTTTTGTAATCGTTCCATATTATCCTTCTGTTTCTGAAACTTCTTGATGTAAAGCCTCAATAGATTCTACGCCAGCACTTCTTAAAAACTCGTCAGTTGTTCCGTAAAGAATAGGTCTTCCTACAGTATCTTTATGACCTAGTTCCGCAATAAGAGATCGAGTGAGTAATTGTTTAATAATCTTATCACTATTTACACCGCGGATTTCTTCAATTTCAGCTTTAGTTATAGGTTGTTTATAGGCTATGACAGCTAATGTTTCCAACGCTGCATTAGATAATTTATCTTCTCTCTTACGGATATGCCCTACATAGTCAGCACTTTCCATGGCACTAACTAACTCAATACCTGCTCCAGATACTCTCAAACGGATGCCGCGATTTTTCTCTTCTAGTTCCCGTTGTAATGTATCTATATAATCTTGTACTTCCTCTTTTGAAAGTTCAAATACTTCTTCAAGCATTTCTATTGATATAGGTTTTGCCGATGAGAATAACACGGCCTCTAAATGCATTGTTGGTAAGCTCATATAGCCCCCTTTCTATACGGTACCTTCTAAGGCTGCAGTGAATATAATATCATCCTCTTCATAGCGCATTTCCATAACTTGTTGCTTCAACAATTCTAAAACAGCCATAAAGATTGTTACCATACCACTTTTTGTTTCAATTGCTATTAATAACTCTCTAAAATATAAACTTTCACCACGTCGTACTCGACTAGATAAAGACAAAATCATATCCTCTAAACTATAACTGTCTTTTTCAACTTTGACCTCGCGAATAGGCTCCTCTTCAGGTAATTCCTTAGCGCGTTTTATAGTCTGATAAAAAATCTCATATAATCGGGAAAGTTCTAAACTATATACATTGTCTATCCCAAGTACGCTTGTTTCTTCAGGTCTACTAAATATGTTGGCGGATACAGCTGTACGTTCCATCAATATAGCTGTAAAATCTTTGATTTTTTTAAACTCTACTAATTTAGCTACCAATTCATCACGTGGATCTTCAGCATCCTCCGGCTCAGGTTCAGCTTTAGGTAATAGCATACGCGATTTAATTTGTAACAAAGTAGAAGCCATTACAAGAAACTCACTACTATAATGAATATCAAAGTGATTCCAATTATCTAAATATTCCAAGTATTGACTCGTAATTTCAACGATAGGAATATCGGTGATTTCTATTTTATGTTTTTCAATAAGATGCAAAAGCAAGTCCAAAGGACCTTCAAAGACATCCAACTTGTAATTATAATCTCCCATAAACCCCAATCCTTAGAAAATATACTTTAACTATATAATTATAAAGCATTTATAGTAGTACTTTCAAATAATTGTTTTTTTTACAGTCATCTGCTATCTTTATTATAGTAATTATTATATATTATAGAAATAAATTATTGTGTATTCCTTCAAGAGGGGATTTATTATGTCATCTAATTTAAAGCAAATTGGGAGAAACCCCATCTTTCGCTTTGGTATCATTGGTATTGCTTTATATATAGCTCTATTTTTCATCTATGAACCTATTACACTAGGTCTAGATGTTGAAGATATAACGATTTTAGCAGTACCAACAATTGTAGGTACTTTTTTATTTCAATATTTTATGGGATGTACCGTTTTTCATAGACCATTTTTGGGATATGGCTTAGTCGGTATTCTTTGGGCCCTTACATTCCCACTTTTGTTCCACTGGTCCTATGTAAAACCTTTATATTTTTATGAATTTGCTAATGATTTTTTATTTGGCTTATTAATCTTTATGGGTTTATCGGGGATTCAATTTTTACTGAACCAAACGAATCGTCTCCATAAAACTACATCATTAATCATGGCAATTATTACCATGATATTGAGCCTTATCCCATTCTTACAAATAGGATACTATCTAACTACATGGCATTGTTTAACGCCAGCTAGTTTACTAGCAGTATACATGACAAATCCTGAAGAAGCATTTGGTTTCTTAAAAAATGCTGCTGGTATTCCTGGTCTTATCGCTGTTGGTATTGGCCTTGTAATATGGACCTATCTACTCTATTGGTCTAATCTAGGAATGAAAGCGGTAGTAAACTTAAATACTACACGACCTATGCGCTCTACATTGCTCATTGCATCTATAGTAGCATTCTTAGTATACGTACCATTCTTCTTATTCCCGAAAACATGTATTGTAGCAAACTGGATTGCAGCTGGCGACTATGTAAAACAAATGCAACAATATAATGATAACCATCATTTAGTATTCGATTCCTTCAATTTGGATACAAAGGAAACTTCTGCTAATAAAACACCAGGTACTATCATATTAGTCATCGGTGAATCTAGTTCTCGTGATTATATGAAGGTATATAATCCAAACTTCCCTTATGATGATACGCCATGGCAAGGTACTATGCGTGCAGATAATAAAGATTTTGTCTTCTTTGATAACGCATATTCATCATACGTACAAACAGTACCTACCCTCGAACGTGCTCTATCCGAACGCAATCAATATGATGATAAACCATTCCTTGATTCAGCAAACATCTTAGACGTAGCTAAAAAGGCTGGTTATACTACTTCTTGGTTTAGTAACCAAGGTGTATTTGGTGAATACGATACAGCCATTTCTCTAATGGCCAAAACAGCAGATACTACAAAATGGTCTCACGAATCATATGCATTCTCTGACCGCTATGATGAATCTTTATTGCCTTTATTACAATCTGTAGATCCAACGAAAAATAACTTTATTGTTATTCATATCATGGGGAGCCATATTTATTACAATGACCGTTACCCTCATGAGTTTAGTAAATGGAAACAAGGCCCGTATCCAGATGGCCAAGAAGCATATGCTAATAGCCAACTTTATACTGATTGGTTATTACAACAAATCTATACGTATGGTAAGGAAAAATTAAACTTACAAGCTATGGTCTATTTCTCTGACCACGGTGAAAGTTTAGATAAATCTCATAACCCAGATACATTTGACTTTGTTATGACTCACATTCCATTCTGGATTTATTTATCTCCTCAATATCGTGCAGCGTATCCTCAAACTGCAGAGGAACTTACTAAGCACGAACATCAATACTTTACAAATGATTTACTATATGACACATTAATCGGTCTTATGCATGCACCTAACCAACGTTATGATGCAACACGAGACTTCAGTAATGATAAGTATCGATTTAATTTACATAACCTTACTACCTTACTAGGGGAACAACCATTAACTAATGATCCTGTAAACGCAGGAAAATAAACTTTAATATTTCTAGTAATATAAAAACATTTTATTATGTTAGTATAATGTAGTTTAGGTTTAATGTAGTTTAGGTTTCACTAACACGAAAAAAGAGATGAGTTTTTAACTCATCTCTTTTTTTGTTGTACGCCGAATAGGCATGACTAAACCCCCAGTTAAACTGGGGGTTGGTAAAAATTCTTAGAGAAAAGGAAAGAAC